>JAAYGE010000066.1 GCA_012727835.1 Bacillota bacterium | reverse complement strand
GTATTATCCACCACCACTAAAGCCCCCTGAGCATGGGCTAACTGGCTGATAGCCCTAATATCCACCAACTTCATCAGCGGATTGGAGATGGTTTCTAGGTAGACCAGCTTAGCCCCGGCCTCCATTTTCTTAGCTACCGTTGTCAGGTCAGAGAAATCGACGAAATCAATGGTGATGCCAAAACGGGTTAACTCCTGTAAGAATTGCACTTGCATGCCACCATAACAATCTCGAGTCACCAACATACGGTCACCGGCTGTCAAATGGGCTAGACAGGCTATTAGAATGGCTGCCATGCCGGAGGCTGCCTCAACTGCAGTCTCTCCCCCCTCCAACTCCGCCAATGCGGCTTCCAGAATCGCATGGTTGGGATTATGTATCCGCGAGTAAACGTAGCCGCCCGGCTGCCCGTCAAAGGCAGCGTCCACCTGCTCTAAACTACCAAAGGTGAACACCGAAGTTTGATAAATAGGATTTACAGTCGGTGTGGTAACGGGCGGAGTAGCTCCTTTGCCTGCCCGGGCCGCCATCGAGTCCCACGCTAATGTTAATTTACTCATCTTAACGCCCCCTAAAGAAGTTCATTAGTTGATATAATATGACTTCGCTTCACCTGCCCTTCTACCTCCTCGGCAACTCTATCTTGAAGTGGCTAAGTGAAACAAAAAAGGCGGGTTCTCGCATCAGGCTTCCCCCCAGGCCTAGCTGCAAGGCCGTTTGTCATACGCACAGCGCGTTGGGCCCTTAATAGGTGCAGCAGCAACATCGTTACATTTTGCGAGAACACATCATGCTCATTCCAACAGAGGCTGGGCACAGGCTCTCTAGTATGACCACGGCCTTCAAATACCACGGGGCTGTTCGCAAAACTGTGCGAACAGCCCCTCGCCCTTTCTACTATTCCTTTCCTTCCAGGCCAGTGTAGGCCAGAATTGCGTCACAGAGAAACTGGGCCAAACCAGGCTGGTCTTGGTCGTAATAGGCCGTAAATCGTTCATCTTCCACATACATCCGAGCTAGGCCCACATGGGCTTCTTTGTCATACTTGGGCCAGACAAAGCACAACCACTGCCGATGTAAATCGGCCGCTTTCTGGGCCAGTTCTCCTTTAGGATCGCCGGTGGCATAGGCTGCTTTCAGAGTCTCCATTACTTGCTGACTGAGTTCTTGCCAGGCCGCAAACTGTTCTTCAGTCATGTTGGCCACCAGTTTATTGGAGCGCTCCAACGCTTCGGCACCAAATTTGCCCCAGACCTCGGCCCCATATTGGGCTTCATTTTCAGCTAACATTTTCTGTTTGAAACCCTCAAATTTTTCTTTGTCGCTCATTTTCTTTCCCCCTTCTGCATGGGCTATCGTCTTTTCCACGTTGGCGATGAGCTGATCTAGCTGGGCCCGCTTGGCTAAGAGTTGTCGCCGATGCTGATGCAAAGCCTGCAGCGCATCAAACTCGGGATGATCAAGGATTTCCTTAATTTGACCTAACCCTACCCCTAACTCTCGGTAAAACATGATCTGCTGCAGGCGATCAACTTCAGCAGTACCATAGATGCGATAACCCGACGAATTGATTCGGGCCGGCTTGAGCAAGCCAATTTCATCGTAATAGCTCAAAGTCCGGGCGCTTATCCCCGCCAAGCGGGCTAATCTCTGCACCGTATATTCCATCTGCTCACCTCCAAACTTAGCCTACACCTTTACGTAACGTAAAAGTCAAGCCCCAATTTCCTAGTATGACGGAGAGTGCCCCAAAAGCCCAGCAGCCTGAGTTAAAAAGAGTCGACGGTACAAATTATCACTGGCCATCAAGTCCTGGTG
>JAAYGE010000065.1 GCA_012727835.1 Bacillota bacterium | reverse complement strand
CTCTATAGACAAATCTTCGTTTAATCCTTTCTTTCGCATGCTTTAACCTCCCTGCCGTTTGGCGGCCCGATAAGCCCTTGGCTATAGCCACCACAAAGATGGTCACCAGACCACCGGAAAAGCCATTATTGTAGAGGTTAAGACCTCCTTGTAGCCAGCCCACATGCATCACCATACCCAGATGCAAATAACCGGCCACAAGGCCAACCAAGGGACCATAATAGCCGCTGACCGGCGCAATACCAGTAACGAATAGGGCGGCCAACAAGGGGCCCGGGTCGGCCGCATTATAAACTTTTAATAAGGTGCCGATGTAAACGCCCAACATGGGGGGCAAAATGTTGCGGGGATGTTTTCCAAAGGCAGCAAAACCAAGCATGGTCAATAGACCACCGATGGTGGGTCCGGTTATAACTCCTCCGACTAATAGTATATACGATAAACCAATGAGACCAACTAAGCCCATATTAATTAGTGTTGGCGCTACACCCACTAAAGCTGGAAAATCGGTGGTCAAGTTCCCCGGATATTGCATTAAGGGGGGTAAATGACGCCAACTTTTCCGATCGAGCAATAGGCCCAGCAAGATAAAGCCCACAAAGTACAGGGCAAAAAAAATGGTCAAGGGCAGATGATACTCATGGGACCAGACCAGGGTGGGATCGCTGGTTTTGCCATAGGCCCGTATTTGGGAGGTAATGAGAGTGCCGATAAAGCCGGCGGTAAAACCCACATTATACAGCAAGAAGCCCTGCTGGTTCACCAACAGGTGAACAGCTAAACAGGGGATTATAAAGCCAGACGCTATGCCTACCAGGATGCCTATAGGTAAACCATACCCAAAATCATAGGCAAATTGACTACCGATGGGGGCCAGGCCGGTCCCAAACAGGGCTACTAAAACGTAGGATTGAAAGCTCTCCCGCCGAACTAAGGAATAGAGATAAACCCCTATAATGATCGGAAAAATATTGACGATATTTTTGCCGAAGAAGGCAAAACCGGTCATGATAAATATGGCGGCCAGAGCGCCTCCGGTGATAGGCGTTTTTGTCCACAATAATAAGCAGTAGCCAACCGCACCTACTAGACTGGCGTTAAGCATGGTGGCACGGATACCACCGACGGCGATATAGTCATGAATCAGGATGTCGGGGCTACGCACAATATTGGCAAAGCCTTCACTTAGCGGTGTGGGATCGGGCCAAAGCAGGCCCGCCAAGGCGATAACAGCTAGACAAATTAGCGGCAATCTTTCCAGAAAGAGTGCCGGGTCCTGATACCATGGTCGTGCTTGCACAGGGTGACCTCCTTGGACGACAAAGGATAAAAAGACAAAAAAGGCGGCAACTTTTGCCGCCTTAAGCTTCTAGTTACCTAAGGTATTGGAGAGGGTCTTTATTAGCTCCCCGATATAGAACTTCAAAATGCACATGGCTACCGGTGGCAAAACCGGTACGCCCCACTTTGGCGATCAACTGCCCCCGGCTAACTTTGGCTCCCCTAGAAACCAACAATTGGGAGCAATGGGCATAACGGGTGACATAACCGTTGCCATGGTCAATTTCCACCATGAGGCCGTAGTTACCCCGCTTGCCAGCAAAGGTGACTACGCCGCTGTCGGCAGCCACAATGGCCGTGCCGGCGGGAGCAGCAATATCTAAGCCCCGATGGAAACTACCCCACCGATAACCATATCGGGAGGAAATCGTTCCCCGGGTGGGCCAGACAAAGCGACCGGTGCCAGCAACCACCGGTATTTTTGTTCCCTGCTTCACAACCTCTGTGACCGGTTCCTTAAGCCGAGTAGTGCTTTTCACTGTGGAATCGACTACTTCCCCGTTGACTAGGGTGACCACACTAACAATCTCGTCGGTGCCATTTTGCCCTTTAGTAACCGTCTTTTTCTCTCCCTTGTAGAGGGAACTATCTTTAATAACTTTAGTCTCATAAGGGACGGTCTTTGTTTCGGTTACTTCCACCGTCGCCTCCACGTGCACTAAAGACTGGGAGGCTGTTGTAGCAGCGGTCTGGGCGGACGAATCCGATTCAGTAGTGGAGCGCCGTGTGCTACTACGCGATACGACGGTCCGAGTCTGGGGCCGTCGGGCCGCTAAGAGCATAGCTTCGGCGGTTGTTTCGTCTACTAGTTTACTAATAGCTACAGGTTTTTCTACTACCTGGATATCTTCTTTAATGTCGAGGGATACTAGTTTAAAGTTTTTGTATAAGCGTTCCAACTGTTCTTTAGCTTTTGCTTTAAGATTTTCCACCACCGAATTGGCACTGGTTACATCTTCTAAGGCTAAAACTTCTTGATCGTCTATAGCTATAACGGCTCCCTGGATACCCCATTCTAAAGTATCTTCTAAGACTAACTGTAGCTCATCGGTAGGCACCACCGGTACACCGTGGCTACGGGCTATTTTTACTTCATTTATTAGGGAAGCCGTTTCATATCTCTCGCGGTTAGCGTTATTTAGCTCTTCTAGGAAGTCGATGATAGCCTCCCGCTCTTTCACCGCGCCAACTACATCACCATCAACGACTACTTGCCATTGGTTGGTCAACTGTAGTGCGGCCGATAAACAGAGTACAGAAAGCATACCCGGCACTACACCCGTCTTGGCAAGCAGTGTTTTATACTTATCTTAGTTCTGCAGCCACCAGTTGTCTAAGGACTGCTTGCCCTTTTCTAGTTGCTGCTTCCAAAGGGGGTTCAATCCCCTCACCACCTCTCGCTTATTTGCAGGTGATAGTTGCCCAGCAACTATCACGTTACCCACAAGGGAACAAATGTTGCAGGGTCACAACGCATGTAACCCGTTTGTAACATTCGCCCTCTAATAGCTGAGCACCTTCTTTTTTACGAAAATATTTCTTGCTAATTTCTTGCTCCCAGCTTCTTATACTTTCCATATCATAGCATAATTATGTGGTTCGCTCCAGCAAGCGGCTGACGGGAGTAATAAGAGGCAAAAAGACAAGGGCACTGATAACGTTAAGTAGGGTGTGGCCGTTGGCGATTTGATGCCCCAGATCAGGAGCAGTAAGGGCTATCAGATCAATAAACCCATGATAAAAGGGGATTACCGCCAGAACTCCTAACACGTTAAACAATAGATGGGCTACCGCTGCCTGGCGAGCAGGACGGTTGGTGCCAGTGGCAGCAATGAGAGCAGTAACGCAGGTACCGATATTGCTACCCAAGGTAATACCGATGGCGGTGGATAAATCTAAGGCTTGACCCGCCGCTAAGGCGACGGTAAGGGCGGTAACCGCACTGCTGCTTTGCACAATAGCAGTCACGATCATGCCGATGAGGATGCTCAAATAGGGAGAACCGCTACAAGCCAGTAGCAGAGAACGCAGTATTTGGATATGCAAAAGCAGGGCCAAATACTCACTCATTAACTGCAGACCCAGGAATAGAAGGCCCAGGCCAAAAAGAACCCTACCAGCCGTGCGGGTCTTAGGCCAGATAAGCAGGAAGAGCCCCAATAAGAGAGATGGTAGAACCAGTTGATAAAGTTCTAAAACTGCTATTTGGGCGGTAATAGTGGTACCGATATTAGCACCAGCAATTAAGGACAATGCCTGTTTAAGGGTAAGCAAACCGGCATTGACAGCAGCTACTACAATTACGGTGGTGGCACTGCTGCTTTGGATAATCATGGTTACTAGAGTGCCGGCTAGGGTGCCACGCAAGGGAGTTTTAGTAATACGTAGCAACCAAGTCTGCAAACGGCTGCCGGCCGTTTCTACCAAAGCTGAACTCATCATGCGTAGACCGATTAGAAAGAGGATAAGACCAGAGATTGATAGAATCAAAGGCAGCTGCAACGGAAGATCCCTCGCTTTCTTTACATGATTACGCGGGGGCTCTTCCTTAAAGACTAAAAGAACAAAAAAACCCCTCTCACCGTTAGCCAGGTGACAGGGTTTATTGGCAATTGGAGCGGGTGATGGGAATCGAACCCACGCTGCTGGCTTGGGAAGCCAGTGCTCTACCACTGAGCTACACCCGCATAGGGCAGCATAGACTAGATGAAGATTAGCCTGCTAAATCTTATATAATAGCATGCAATATGGAATTCTGCAAGACGGCTGCCGGAGAAAGCTCGTCTTCGCCTGCCAGTGCTACGCCTGCTTATATCTTAAGCAATCTGCGAAATTTTACTCTACTCTCAAACAAAAAAAGCTCCCCGCGCTGAGGAGCCATTCGACAAATCTGGAGCCGGCGAAGGGACTCGAACCCCCGACCTACTGATTACGAATCAGTTGCTCTACCACTGAGCTACGCCGGCTTATTTTACAAAATAAATATTAGCACATGGGCGGCATAAAGGCAATGGTTTTTCCTCCCCCCTTCTACTAGCGCGGGGATTGCCCGTTCGGAAGCGCAGCGCCTTAAAAAAACAGATGCATGGGTTTTAGCCCCATGCATCTGATACTTTTAAAATTATGGCGGTGCCGAAGGGAATCGAACCCTCGATCTCCGGCGTGACAGGCCGGCATGTTAACCGCTACACCACGGCACCGCGAATGGTGACCCCAGGGGGATTCGAACCCCCGTCTCCAGCGTGAAAGGCTGGTGTGTTAACCGCTTCACTATGGGGCCATTCGCTAACTATATTACAACACCTAATGTTAGATTGTCAAGCTATCAGTTTTTGGTACGTTCTAATATAGAACGGGCCATATGCACTCCAGCGGCGGAAGCTTGGGCTAAGCCGCGGGTAACTCCGGCGCCATCACCACCGGCAAAGAGGCCGGTAATGGCTGTTTCCAACTGGTTAGACAGCTCTACCCGCGAGGAATAGAATTTCACTTCCACTCCATACAGCAGGGTGTGGCGGGAGTATACGCCGGGAGCTATCTTATCGAAGGCGGCCAGCATTTCTAGGAGCGACTGCAGGAAGCGGTATGGTAAGACTAAGCTCAAGTCGCCGGGAGTGGCTTCCGGTAAGGTTGGACGTACCAGCCCCCGGGCGATACGTTCGGGCGTGGAACGGCGTCCATCCAGCAGGTCGCCTAAACGCTGTACCAGTACGGTGCCGCCTAACATATTGGCTAAACTGGCTATATATTTGCCGTAACTAATGGGTTCCCGGAAGGGTTCGGTAAAGCTTTTGCTAACCAAGAGGGCAAAGTTGGTGTTGTCGGTCTTCTTGTGGGCATAACTGTGGCCGTTGACCGTCAACAGCCCCGCATTATTCTCCACCACCACCTGACCGTAGGGATTCATACAGAAGGTGCGCACCTGGTCATCAAAGGTGGGCGAATAATAAATTAGCTTGGACTCGTAAACGATATCGGTCAGGTGGCTGAGTACGGCCGCCGGTACCTCCACCCGCACTCCAATATCCACCGGGTTGGTACGGGCCGGCAAGCCTAAGCGCTGGGCCTCCTTGGCAAACCATTCGGAGCCTTCACGCCCAGGGGCAGCAATCACATAGCGGGCATAGAGCTTTTCGCCGTTGGCCAACTCCACACCTTGGATTTCATTGTCTTCTACCAACAGGGATTTAACGGGCGTGAGAGTTCTGACTTCCACGCCTCGGTCGGCTAGGGCATGGCGCATACCGGCCAGTATTTTATAGGCCCGATCGGTGCCCAGGCGGCGTACTACTGCCGGGATCAACTGCAGCTCGGCGGCGGCAGCCTGACGCTGGATTTCTCTAATCCGTTCTTTATCGGACCCGTGCACATGGACCGGTGCACCAAACTGCAGATAAATTTGGTCTATATAATCAATCAGCTCTCTTAATTTTGCTTCACCGATATAATCACCTAGCCAACCACCAAAGTCGGTAGTTAGGGTCAATTTGCCATCACTAAAAGCGCCTGCACCACCCCAGCCGGATACGATAGCACACGGCTGACAATGGAGGCAGGCTTGGCCCGAACTGGCT
>JAAYGE010000064.1 GCA_012727835.1 Bacillota bacterium | reverse complement strand
CGAGATTTGTGGATCGGCCAAAAATTGTAATTTCAATAGATCTTCTGCAACTACCGGCCGTTTCATCACAAAATACCTCCTTTGAGAAAATGCTTGTATTGTCGCCGCTGAAAAGCGACATAGTTAAGATGAGAACTCCTTGCATTAGTTCGCTGTACGTAGTAATATCCCTGCTAGGGTACCAAAAAAAAAAAACATACAACAGGAGGTAACATAGTTGAACGTTGCAGAACTCAAAAAGAAAGTATGTGATGCCATCGATGCCCATCGGGACACTATTGTCGATATTGGCGAACAGATTTTTCGTCATCCGGAATTAGGATATAAAGAAACGAAAACGGCGGCCCTAGTTAGCCAGACCTTAACCGAATTAGGTATTCCCCACCGGACCGGTCTAGCCGTTACGGGCGTGAAGGGACGCCTTAAGGGACGCCAGTCGAATCTATCCGTAGCCGTCATGGGCGAACTGGACGCGGTAATCAGTCACGATCATCCCCATGCGGACCCGACAACGGGAGCAGCCCATTGCTGCGGCCACAATGCTCAAATCGCCTCCATGCTAGGCGTGGGCTTTGGTCTCGTAAAAAGTGGTGTTATGGATCAGTTGGACGGCGATGTGGTGCTTTTCGCCGTTCCTGCGGAAGAGTATGTGGAGTTGGACTACCGACGCCGTCTGCAAGCCGACGGTATTATTAAATTCTTCGGTGGCAAACAGGAACTCATCCGCCTAGGGGAATTCGACGATATCGACATGAATATGATGTGCCACATTGAGTCGGACAACCCCCATAAAAGTTTCCTAGTAGGCTCGGTAGCTGCCGGCTTTATCGGCAAGAGCATCCGCTACGTGGGCAAGGAAGCCCATGCGGGGGGCGCTCCCCACGAGGGCATAAACGCCTTAAACGCGGCCCTACTGGGATTAATGGGTATCCACGCCCAGCGGGAAACCTTCCGCGATGACGACCATATTCGCGTTCACCCCATCATTACCCGGGGCGGTGATCTGGTCAATATCGTGCCTGCCGATGTCCGCCTAGAAACCTACGTGCGTGGCAAGACCATCGAAGCCATAATGGATGGCAGCGCCAAAGTCAATCGGGCCTTACGAGCCGGTGCTCATGCAGTAGGCGCAGAAGTGGAAATCGAAGAGATGCCCGGCTACTTGCCCATGTTCAATGACCCTAACTTAGAAGCGGTCTTTGTGGCCAATGCCCGCCAAGTGGTGGGGCCGGAAAATGTTCGTACCGGTGGTTTCACCGCCGTTTCCGGCGACAACGGTGACCTGATGCAACTGATGCCTAGCATCATCCCTAACCATGGCGGTGTTACCGGCCAAGCCCACTCGCGCCATCTGGCCATCTCCGACTTCGATGCCGCCTATATCATTCCGGCAAAGGTTATGGCCATGACTGTTATTGACCTGTTAGTAGACGGGGCCAAGCAGGGCCTGGAAGTTAAGCGCCAATTTAAGCCCCGGTTTACCAAGGAATCCTATCTGGCCTTCTGGGAAAAGCTCCTGGCTGGCGACGACCAATAAAAAAGAAAAGCAAACCCCGTGGGGTAGAAAAGCCCTACGGGGGTTTTTAATTTCTATGTGTGATATACATCACAGGCAGAAAAATAGGCATTACATATAATTCTTCTAGCAACATAAAAGGAAGGGATGATGTCTAATGTTTTGTTACCAGTGTTCCCAAACCCCCAAGGGAGGATGTACAAAGATAGGCGTCTGCGGCAAGAATGAAGATTTGGCTAGCCTGCAAGACACCATTATTTTTGGTCTTAAGGGTGTAGCTGCCTACGCCACCCACGCTCGCGAGTTGGGTTATACCGATCCGGTAGTAGATGCCATCACCCACGAGGCCCTCTATTTCACCCTCACTAACGTCAACTTCAATCTGGAGGAACACATCGCTATGGCCATGAAAGTAGGCCAGGCCACCATTCGAGTGATGGAACTACTCGACAAGGCTCATACTGAAAAGCTAGGTATCCCTCAGCCGGTTACCGTTAGCCAGAACAAGATCGAAGGGCATGCGATCATTGTCACCGGGCACAACCTGCTGGCTCTACAAAAGTTATTGGAGCAGAGTGAAGGCAAAGGCGTAAACATCTATACCCATTCAGAAATGCTGCCGGCCCATGGTTACCCGGAACTGCGCAAATATCCCCATCTCAAGGGTAACATCGGCAAGTCCTGGTTTGACCAACGCAAGCTGTTTGAAGAATTCCCTGGTGCCATTCTTGCCACCACCAACTGCGTCATGCCCATCCGTGGCAGCTATGCCGACCGCTTCTGGTCCTACGATGTGGCCGGCCTAGAGGATGTACAGAAGATAGAAAATGACGACTTCACACCCCTGATCGAGAAGGCGTTGGCTCTGCCGGCGGTTAACATTGAATCGGATGCCACCTTGCAGACCGGTTACCATCACAGCACGGTGCTCAGCATTGCACCGGAAATTATCGCTGCCGTTAAGGAAGGAAAAATCCGTCGCTTCTTTACCATCGCTGGCTGCGACCGACCTGGCAAGGGCAACGATTACTACCGCCAGTTGGCCACTTCGTTGCCGGAGGATTGTGTCATCCTCACCACTTCTTGTGGCAAGTTCCGCTTCAATGATGTGGACTACGGCACCGTGCCCGGCACCCAGATTCCTCGCTATATCGACCTAGGCCAGTGCAACAACTCCATCTCAGCTGTAAAGATTGCCCAGGCCTTGGCCGATGCCTTTGAATGCAGTGTGAACGAACTGCCACTCTCCATCGTTTTATCTTGGTTCGAGCAAAAGGCGGTAGCGATCCTACTTGGTCTCTTTAGCTTGGGAGTGCAAAACATTCACCTAGGCCCAGTGG
>JAAYGE010000063.1 GCA_012727835.1 Bacillota bacterium | reverse complement strand
TTCTTCTTCCGTTTCCCCAGGGAAGCCGACAATTATATCGGTAGTTAAAGCGATATGGGGAATGGCGGTACGTATCTCTTCAACGAGCTGCAAATAGCGTTCCCGCGTATAGCGCCTATTCATGGCCTTTAAGATTCGGTTACTGCCGGCCTGTACTGGCAGGTGCAAATGTTCCATCACATGCTCGCAGGTGGCCATAGCTTCGATAAGGCGAGGGCTAATATCCTTAGGATGGGAGGTGGTAAAACGGATACGGCTGATACCGGTCTCGTTTACCGCGTATAACAGATCGGCAAAGTCATAGTTTTGATCCAAATCCTTACCATAACTATTGACGTTTTGCCCCAACAGGGTAACCTCTTTATAACCCCGGCTAGCCAGTTCTTTCACTTCCGCAATTATGCTTTCCGGCTGGCGACTGCGCTCCCGCCCACGGACGTAAGGAACAATGCAATAGGTGCAGAAATTGTTGCAACCATACATTATCGTTGTCCAAGCCTTAAGGCCGTCCTGGCGGACCCGGGGTAACTGCTCTCTTATGTCGCCTTCCTGATCTAGTAGCTCCAGCACCGTTTCCTGACTCTCTTCCGCCGCCCGTAGTAAATTGGGGAAATCGGCTAAATTATGGGTCCCAAAGATGATATCTAAATAAGGAAAGCGCTGCTTCATCTTCTTAGCTACCGGGCTTTGCTGCGACATACAACCGCCTACAGCCAGCACCAGATTCGGGTTTTCCTGCTTTAAGCGGTAGAGTTCGCCAATCTTACCATAAACCCGTTGCTCCGCATTCTCCCGCACAGCGCAAGTGACCAAAATGATCAAATCGGCCTTCGTTTCATCATCTATCGGCACATAATTAAGCTCCTCCAGTTGCCCAGCTAGAATTTCTGCGTCATGCTCGTTCATTTGGCAACCGTAGGTAATAATCTTATAATGTTGCTTTGTGTGCGCATTCAAGGTTAACACCCCCAGTTAATTGTACGACAAATGTGGCAAATACCAATGGTTAAACGACTCCCGGCTCTGCGCAACTCTTTTTGCTAATTTTTTTGCTAATTTTTTGTCAGGATGGCTAAATTGCATTGACAAGGCCATTGCCTACGCATAGTATGTTAATGGGTTGGGAAGTTATTAGTCTAGCCCAATTCATTTCAAAAAAGAGGTGAGTTAGGTCGTGGAAAGCGACGGTTATCCTCTACCGAGAAAAATCCTATATAGTCCGAGGAGGCGCGTCTGCGAACACGACTTATTGACGCTTATTTAGTGTACCGTAAATTAGTCGCGCCTCCTCGCAAAGGAGGCGCTTTTTTATGATCATGAAACCATTGGCAGGTTACGCCACCCCCCGGGAAGGGGGTGGGGGCGTTGCCTAAAGAGCTGATCCAGCAATTACTTGTGGAGAATCCCAGCCAGCTAAACCTACTATTTGCTGATGCCATGCCAGCAGATTTGGCCGATGCCTTGGCCAGTCTGTCGGACGAAGAACTACTGCAACTCCTACCCCATCTCAGCCCCGAAATGTTGGCTATCGTTGTTCAGGAATTTGATGAAATGCAGGCCAACCGCCTATTGAGTCTGGTACCGCCCACTTTAGCCTTAGAAATTGTGGAGTCCATGTCAGCGGACGATGCGGTAGACCTGATCAATTGGCTGGCCGATGATTTAAGAGAGCGCATATTAGCAGCCTTACCTGCTGCCAGCCCGCTGCGCCATCTACTACGCTACGAAGAAGAGTCATCGGGCGGCCTGATGACAACCGAGTATCTGACGGTACGTCCTGAATGGACAGTAGAAAAGGCGTTACAAGTAATTCGGGCGGAAGCAGAAAGGGCAGAAACTATTTACTACACCTATGTAATCAACAGAAGTGGGCGCTTGGTGGGCGTGCTTTCTTTGCGGGAGTTGGTTTTAGCACCTCCTGGGGCTCAAATTGCTTCTATAATGAGAACAAACCCGGTACAGGTAACAGACACGGAAGACCAGGAGCAGGTGGCCGCTCTGTTTCGCCGTTATGACCTGCTGGCTTTACCGGTGGTCGATGAGCAAGGGGTACTCAAAGGTATTGTCACCAGCGACGACATTATTGACGTGGTAGACGAAGAGGCCACGGAGGACATTCAACGTATGGCCGCCATGCAGCCCAGCGACACCCCCTATCTAGCCACATCGATATTCCGGCTGGCCCGGCAGCGTTTTGGATGGCTTCTGATTCTGATGATTTCCGCCCTATTTACCGGGCGCATTATGCTCCACTATGAAGAAATGCTGTCGCAAGTGGTCCTCTTAGCCGTTTTTGTTCCCATGTTGATGGATACGGGGGGAAACGCAGGCTCCCAAGCATCCACTCTCGTTATCCGGGGCTTAGCCCTAGGTGATATCCAGCTTAAAGATTGGTGGCGTGTATTTCTTAGGGAGTTAGCCGTAAGTGGCTTAGTCAGCTTAGGATTAGCAATAACCAACTTTATTCGCATTCTCTTTTTAGAAAAGTACCCGGCCGACATCGCTCTGATTGTCAGTTTAACTCTAATGATCACAGTGATACTCGCCAAGCTGGTGGGGTCTATGCTCCCCATGCTGGCCCAGTTGGTTAAACTGGATCCGGCTGTTATGGCTGGTCCGCTAATCACCACGGTAGTCGATGCCCTTGCCTTAATCACCTACTTTAGAATCGCCGGCACGCTACTAAGTGGCAGTTGATATGATTCGTTAGGGCTGTGGATTCCCACAGCCCTATATTTTTCATTTTAGGGCTAACAGAAGCGTAAACTGCAGCAAGAGGTGATGTAAGTTGCGTAAAGTCTGGGTCCTAATTATTTTTGTCCTGCTGGTGGTCACGGCAGTAAACCTATTAACCCCAATAAGAATGGAAGAAGCCTGCATTTACTACCTGCATGGAGATTGGAGCAGCCAGGGGGCCACCCTGCCGCCGACTCCCTCCAGTATTTCTTGTCTTGGCCAGGGGCAGCGTTTAAGTCTAGAATACATCGCAACCCATAAACAGTACCCCATCCACCTACCCTTTGCTCCTCTGCAGAACCACACAAAAATCTCCCTATTGCTGGAGCACCTAACCGATTCACCAACGGGCCCCCCTGTTGTAGTCAGTGCCGTAATTGTTGATGCCACGGACCACCGGTACCAACCTATTCAGACGGCGGAGGTGGAACAACTAGACGCCACTGCCTGGCGCTATACCTTATTTTTTTCCGCCCTGCACCCGCAAACTACTAATGTATCTATCTACGTGGAAATAGAAGATACCCTTTTTGAGTTAACCGGTGTCACAGTTCCTTAAAGTGTGCCGCATACACTAATGTGCTATAATCAATGAAGGCAAGCGGCCTTGTAATATATGCTAACGCTGAAAGGAGATTATGCGCCAATGCGACCTGATCTGCAGGAACTAAGATCACTCTGCACAGAGGTACGGCGAGATATTGTGCGGATGACGGCAGCAGCCGGTTCAGGGCACCCCGGCGGCTCGCTTTCGTCTGTGGAGCTGCTGGTGGGCCTCTATTTCGCCAAAATGAGGCACGATCCCCAGCGCCCCGATTGGGCCGACCGGGACCGTTTTGTTCTGTCTAAGGGGCATGTGGCTCCCGTTCTCTATAGCGTCCTGGCTCGAGCGGGTTATTTCCCCGTAGAAGAACTCCTCACTCTACGCAAGCTAGGCAGCCGCCTGCAGGGGCATCCCCATATGCTGAGCCTGCCGGGCCTTGACAATTCCAGCGGTTCATTAGGGCAAGGTCTATCCCAGGCCAACGGCTTAGCCTTGGCGGCCCGCCTTAACCAACAAGATTATCGCATCTATTGTTTGCTTGGTGATGGGGAATTGCAGGAGGGCCAAGTTTGGGAAGCGGTGATGACGGCCGCCCACTATAAGCTGGCCAATGTTTGTGCCATTGTGGATTATAACAACCTGCAAATCGACGGCACGGTGGAAGAAATCATCGGTCTCCAGCCCCTGGCCGACAAATGGCGGGCTTTTAACTGGCACGTAATTTCGATCGATGGCCATGATGTGGAACAGGTACTAGCCGCCTACGACGAAGCGGCCAATGTGAAGGACAAGCCTAGTGTAATCATCGCCCAGACAATCAAAGGGAAAGGGATTTCCTTCATGGAAAATGTTGCCGGCTGGCATGGTAAGGCTCCTAATCAGGAGGAACTGGCCAAAGCCCTAGCTGAATTAGCCAATTAAGCTGGAGGAGGTCAAGATTCGTGAACAAGAAACCTACTAGAGATGGTTACGGCGAAGCATTACTGATGCTCGGTGAGTCTAACCTAGACGTGGTGGATTTGGATGCCGATCTGGCCATGTCCACCCGCACCAACTGGTTTAGAGATAAATACCCAGAGCGCTTCTTTGATCTGGGGATTGCAGAGCAAGACATGGTGGGCACGGCCGCCGGCCTAGCCATGGGCGGCAAAATTCCCTTTGCTACCACCTATGGGGTGTTTCTCGCTGGCCGAGCCTGGGATCAGATTCGTACCACTATTTGCTACAGCAATCTAAACGTAAAATTGGCCGGCATGCATGGTGGTATTTCGGTCGGTGCCGATGGGGCCACCCACCAGGCACTGGAAGAGATAGCTTTGATGCGTGTCTTACCCAACATGCAGCTTATCGTACCCTGTGATGCCATTGAAGGCCGCAAGGCTACTCTGGCCGCCGCTGAAATGCCGGGTCCCGTCTATCTACGTTTTACTCGTTCAGCAACTCCCATCCTCACCACGGAAGAGGATGAATGGCAATTCGGTAAGGCTAATCAATTGCGGGCCGGCTCCGATGTAACCATTATCGGTTGCGGGCCCATTCTCTATGAAGCATTGCTGGCTGCCGAACAGCTGGCAGAAGAAGGTGTTTCCTGCCGAGTGCTAAATATGCACACCATCAAACCCTTGGATACGGATGCCATCTTAGCAGCAGCTGCTGAAACGGGGGCCATCGTTACCGTTGAAGAACACCAGGTTAACGGAGGCCTGGGTGGCGCCGTGGCCGAAGTGTTGGTGAAGAATCACCCAGTACCTGTAGAGATGGTAGGCGTTATGGATACCTTCGGGGAATCGGGGGAACCGGACGAATTGGCGATTAAGTACGGTCTAACCCATCGAGAAGTGCAAGCGGCTGTACGTAAAGTCTTAAACCGAAAGTAGATATAAAACCGTGCAGTAAATGCACGGTTTTTGCACCAGTATAGTTAGGAGTGGGTACCAATGCAAAACAGGCGTTTCACGAGAACTCTAACTCAGTACATAGGAATCCTACTGGGCTCTTTTATTACTGCTCTCGGCATCAATGCCTTACAAATCCCTAATCGCATTGCCGCTGGTGGTGCCACCGGCATAGCCACCATCATTTATCACCTAACCGGCTTTGAGCCTGGTTTTACATTCCTTTTGATTAACATACCGCTGCTTATTATCACCGGTTTCGTGTTAGGTTGGCGTTTTAGCTGGTTTTCAGTCCTAGGTGGACTAGCCACCTCCGGTTGGGTATATGTCACCAGAAATATTGCCCCCTGGACCGACGACCCCATATTGGCCGCCCTCTACGGCGGAGTCGTTGTGGGTACCGGTATCGGTATCGTCTTTCGTTCCCGCGGGTCCACCGGTGGTACCGATTTGGCCGCCGGTTTATTAAGTCATTTCACCGGTTTACCCATCGGCAAGGCCCTATTATTCATAGATAGCCTGATAGTCGCTGCCGCTGGTTTTGTGTTTGGGCCCACCATGGCCATGTATGCCCTCGTGTGTATTTTCGTGACCACGCGGGTGATTGACTACGTCAACGAAGGCTTTTTTGCCGTCAAAGCCCTGCTCATTATATCCGAACAGGGGGAGTCCATAGCAGAACAAATTATGACCGAATTGCGGCGGGGTGTTACCTATTTGCATAGCGAAGGTGGCTTTAGCAAGGCATCCAGAAAGACATTGCTGGTGGTCGTTAGTCGCTCGGAGATCATCACCGTTAAGAATTTGGTTAGAGCACAAGACCCCCGCGCCTTTGTGATCGTCATAGATGCCCACGAAGTGCTGGGCGAAGGATTTAAAGAATTGTCAACTACGATTTAAGGCATGTCTCCTAGGCAATAGGAATAGGGTTTAAGGGGCTGTCACATCAAGGCTCTTACATACCCGGGCGTACTCTCAGGCCGTTGGTCATAACACAGCGCGTTGGGGCCACACTCAGCTCATTCCGACCGAGTATTGACCACAGCGCTCGAATAAGACCACGGCCTACTAACACTGCGGGGCACTACGAAGACCTGTTGCGACAGCGCCCTATTAATTGGCTTAGGAGGCAAACAAGTGCCGCAAGTTTTGCTATCTAGTTTCCTCGCCGGGCTGGCAACCGTGTTAGGTGGAGTGATAGTACTTTTTTTTGGTAGGCCCAGCAACCGGGCTTTAGCCTTCTGGCTAGGAATGGCATCGGGGGTAATGATGGCCGTCGTTGCCCTCGATCTCTTACCGGCGGCTTTAGAATTGGGCACCCGGTTCTCTACCATCATAGGTTTTACCTTAGGTGTGCTGCTCTTGGCCTTCATTAGTAACCAAATGGCTAGGCGACGACGACGTAGCCGGCGCAGTAACCGGCAAGATTCATTTATTCGTATGGGTATCCTAGTGGCTTTAGGGATTGCCATGCATGATCTGCCCGAAGGTTTGGCTATCGGTGCTGGTTTTGCAGCTACTGAAGAACTGGGCACCCTCCTAGCCCTAGCTATCGGCCTACATAACGTTCCGGAAGGAATCAGCCTTTCCCTTCCGCTAGCATATGGCGGTTGGCGCCCCTCGCAAATCCTCGGTCTCTGTCTACTGGTGGCTTTAATGACCCCATTAGGCACTTTACTCAGCCTTATGTTGTTACAGATCTCTCCCCAAGCTATAGCCATCAGTTTAGCCTTTGCCGCTGGAGCCATGGTTTTCGTGGTGGCCGACGAGTTGATTCCCGTATCCCATGATTCTTCCCGTCTACTCACTTCCTTGGGCCTCACCCTGGGTTTTGCCATCATTCTGACTGTACTCTAAGCATCATCTTCCTCCCTTCTTTAGGGAATAGCTAAAGAAGGGAGGTGGCAAATGTGCAAACAAAATCCTGGCTCACTTACGGCCTCATCGGCTTAGTAGCAGGTACAGTAAATGGTCTATTGGGAATTGGCGGGGGCACTATTCTAATTCCCGGCATGGTATATTTGCTGGGGGTTAAGCAACACCAGGCCCACGCAACGAGCCTGCTGATCGTGCTACCAATTTCTTTAGTAAGCATGCTGGTCTACCATCGCTACGGCCATATCCGCATCGCTCCCCTGCTGGGACTAGCCCTAGCAACTTCTGTAGGTGCTATTATAGGCGCTATTCTAATGAATTATTGTCGGCCTGACTTGCTTCGCAAGGGCTTCGCCCTCTATATGCTGCTGGCCGGGCTACGCATGCTCTTCTAATGTTTATTGCTATCCTCGGTATATGCTCCGGCATCTTAGCCGGTTTGGCTGTTGGCGGGGGCACCCTTCTGGTGCCTGGTTTGGTACTAATTCAAGGCACGCCCCAGCATGTGGCCCAGGGCATTTCCCTTGTAATTTTCTTACCTACCTCCATCCTCGCCATCGTAACCCATTTAAAATATGGCAAGGTGCAATGGAAATTGGCCGCAAAACTGGCTATTGGCGGGGTAATAGGGGCTTTCCTAGGCGCCAAATTGGCCCAAACTCTAGAGCCAACTATCCTGCGCAAGGTCTTTGCCTTTTACCTATTGGCCATGGGAGTTTATCAACTATGCATTAGTCCCAGAGACAAAGACCAGTGAAGCAAAGAGCCGACCCAGCGAAAACTGGGTCGGCTTTTATAAGACCTACTTTAGAATCTCAACTTCATCCCCATTACGTAGTAGGGCGGCATTGGCCTCGTCGGTGTCCACGTGCATTTCTAGGGCAAAATCATCGCGTACCCGCACGAGCACGTTCTCAAAGATAACACCCCGGTCGCCACCGACCCGTACCCGAACCATATCCTTATCCTGCACGCCATAGGCTTCCGCGTCACTGGTATGCATATGAATATGGCGCCAGGCCAAAATCACGGCCTCATCCAGCTCCACCTGGCCACAAGGACCCTCTATGGTAATAGGAGCAGCACCTTCCAAATTGCCCGAGTCGCGCACCGGGGGTCTAATGCCTAAACGGTAGGCATCGGTCATAGCCACTTCCACCTGAGTTTGGGAGCGGACGGGACCGAGAACGCGTACGTTGGCAATGCTCCCCTTGGGGCCAATAAGGGTAACCGTTTCCTCCGCCGCGAATTGTCCCGGCTGCCCCAAATCTTTCAATTTGGTAAGCTCATAGCCGGCACCAAACAAGGTTTCCAAATCAGCCTGGGAGAGATGTAGATGTCGATTGGATACACCAACAACTATTGGTTTCATTCCTGCTACCTCCTAACTTGCGCTGTAGGTGGCCCCCATGGTATTGGGGGCCACAGCTGTTAATCTAGTTAGCTTAAAACCGATATGAGTATACCTGCTGCCACAGCCGAACCGATGACACCGGCCACGTTGGGCCCCATGGCATGCATGAGCAAGTAGTTATTAGGATTAGCCCGTTGGCCTTCAATCTGAGATACTCGCGCTGCCATCGGTACTGCTGAGACGCCAGCGGAACCGATGAGCGGATTAACCTTGCCACCGGTGACTTTATACATTAGTTTACCCAATAAAACACCGGAAGCAGTGCCGATGCCAAAGGCAACTAGTCCTAAGCCGATGATATATAAGGTCTGTGGTCGTAAAAAGTTCTCGCCGTTGGCCGTGGCTCCCACCGTGAGGCCGAGGAAAATAACTATAATATTGGTCAACTCATTTTGAGCTGTCTTTGACAACCGGTCAACCACGCCGCACTCTCTAAACAGGTTGCCGAGCATGAGCATACCTACTAGTGGAATAGCGTCAGGCAGAAGTAGGCCGACAGCAATAGTTACTATGATGGGGAAAATGATTTTTTCCTTCTTAGAGACAACGCGTAACTGCTCCATGACGCAAGCCCGGTCTTCCTTGGTAGTTAAGAGTCGCATAATCGGTGGTTGGATGATCGGCACCAGGTCCATATAGGAATAGGCCGCTATGGCAATCGATGCCAGTAGGTGGGGCGCCAACCGGGTAGCTGTATAAATAGCCGTCGGTCCGTCGGCTCCACCGATAATACCTATAGCACCGGCCTCCTGGGGGGTAAAACCGAATACGGTTGCTGCCATAATATAGGTGAAGAAAATCCCAAATTGAGCTGCTGCTCCTAGCAAGAACGTCTTCGGGTTGGCAATCAGCGGACCAAAGTCGGTCATTGCCCCCACACCTAAGAAGATGAGAGGCGGATAGACGCCGAGTTTTACGCCCTGATAGAGATAGTAAAGCAAACCGCCAGCAGATGGAGTATAAGCATTGAATTGGGCCACATCAGCGGCAGACAGCACGTCAACACCGTGCAACACGTTCACCAGGGCTTCCAGGGACAAGGGCCCTTTTGATAGCACCCAGTCAAGGGCGTTGGCGTCAACGCCCGCATTGGCCAAGGCTTGGATGAGCATCCCCAAACCATCGGCCCCGGCTGCTTGGATATCGGCAATCACGGCTGCCGAAAGTAGTTCTTTTTCTTCTAAGATCAGGAGCAAACCATCTAGCTTGGTGGTCGGCCCTTGCATCAATCCACCTAAAGGCAGGTTGGCAAGCAACATACCAAAGGAAATAGGCAATAACAACAAGGGTTCATAACCACGAGCAATGGCTAAATAGATAAGGAATAGGGCTACGCCAATCATGATCAGGTTCTGAATGGACATGTTGGCAAAGCCGGTGGCATACCATAAGTCAACTAAAATTTCCCAAACCACAATATGCCCTCCCTCCGGGCTATTCGATCGTGATCAAGATGTCACCCGGGTTAACGGTTGCCCCCTTGCTCACATGAATAGCCTTAACTGTTCCCGCTGCAGGGGCTGCAATTTCATTTTCCATTTTCATAGCCTCCAGGATCAATACGGTGGTGCCAAACTCTACCGTGTCACCAACGTTTACCTTGATGTCAACAATGGTGCCTGGCATGGGGGCAGTAACATCCTTCTCACCGGCTGCCGCAGGCTTAGCTGCCGGTTGCGGGGCAGGAGCACTAGGTTGCGGGGCTGGTACCGGCGCCGGCGCAACTTTCGGCTGCTGCACAGCCGCAGGCGCGGCCACTACCGGAGCTCTACGCACC
>JAAYGE010000062.1 GCA_012727835.1 Bacillota bacterium | reverse complement strand
GTTTCACCCCCCGCGAAAACTCCCAGTATAACAAGGCGGCTAAGATGAGACACCAGAACAGGGCCAGATTAGCCAAACTAATAAATTGTTGCCAATCACCGGAGATGAAGGCCCGGGCCGGCCCATAGGTGATACTTTGAAAGGGCAATAGGGCCGCTAAACGGCGGAAAATTTGCGGATAGAGATCGATGGGAATGAAAAGTCCTCCCATGGTGAAGATGAGTTTGGAATAGATCCAGTAAAAGGGGCGACATTCTTCCACAAAGAAGCTGAGCAGGGCGATGGCGGCCAGCAGGCAAAAGCGTACCGCAGCGCCTAGTGCCACTAGCACCAAAGTTTGGATGAGGCTGGACGGGGTGATAGGGGGTAGGCCCACCAACGCCCAGGCCACCAGCCCGCCGGCCAGCAGGTTTAGCGAAAAGGCAACTGCCATTTCACCCGTGTAATAGGCCGCCTGGTAGAGTAGGTAATTAAGGGGTTTAGCTAGCAGATAGCCTATTTGCCCTGTTTTCACATCTTGTTCCACTTCTTGCAACAGACTGGTGGCACTGAGAGTGATTGCTTCTGTTAAGGTGAGATACCAAACCAGCTGCTGCTGAGAATATCCGGCTACGGTACTATCGGCACCGATCATACGTCCCCAGAGTCCGGAAAAGGTGAATAAAATGGTAGCAAAAAAGAAGGTCCGCGCCCCCATCTCTTGCCTGTACGCCAGCCGTGACTGGGCTGCTGTCAGGGTAACAGCGCTATATTTGCGCCACTTCTTGTGCCAGTTCATGGGTATCATCTCCCGTCTGGTTATGACGATAGATATTGGCGATTATATCTTCCAGAGGCGGGTCACCAATGGTGATGTCGGCAATAGGGGCCAATTGCCGTAAACGCATATATAGTTCGTCGACGCTCAACTTGGTTGTATCTAGGGAAATTTTTAAGCCGGCTCCTTTATGTTTTAGCACCTGTGCCCCGGCAATGGCGGGTGGGCTATCAATGGGGGTTTCTAAACGCACCCGGATAATTTTTGTGGCCAAATGATTGCGTTTCAGACTGTTGATCGATTGATCGATGACCACCTGCCCATTATGGATCATGATCACCCGCCGGCAGAGGTTCTCTATGTCGCCGGTGTCATGGGAGGTTAGGAATACGGTTATTCCTAGCCCATTTATTTCTTTGATCAGGTTGCGCATATTTTGGCGTGCCACCACATCTAAGCCGATGGTCGGTTCATCCAGAAAGAGCACCTGAGGACTATGCAAGAGGGCGGCAGCCAGCTCGGCCCGCATGCGTTGGCCCAGAGAGAGTTTGCGTACCGGCACATGAAAAAACTCTTTTAACTCAAAACGCTCCACCAGCTCCGCTTGCCGTTGCTGAAAGGTGTGGCGATCCAGCACGTAGATGCGCCCCAGCAAGAAGAAGCTGTCGGCTGCAGGTAGGTGATACCACAATTGGGATTTTTGGCCAAAGACCGTGCCAATATGGAAGGCCAATTTCTGTCGTTCCTGCCAAGGCGTAAACCCGAGTACCTGGGCATCACCATAACTGGGGTGCAGAATGCCGGTGAGCATCTTTATAGTAGTGGATTTGCCGGCTCCGTTGGGGCCAATAAAAGCCACCGTCTCCCCCCGGGGTATCTCCAGGTCCAGGGAATGCACCGCCACAACGCTTTCCCTATGCTGTTTGTAAAGGCTACGCAAGCTACCTAGCAGGCCGCCCGCCTTTTTTTGGCGCCAGAACTCTTTCCCCAGATTCTTGGTTCGTATGGCTAGCACCGTAAAACACCTCCTTAAAAAGGGAAAACCCCGCGGCATTCCTACTGGAACTTGCCGCTGGGGTCTTTTTTACCCACGGTGTACCTCTTAAGAGGCAGTGCCGCTTGGACCAGTCCACCACCCGGTGCGGAACCCTAGGCACTCTTCCATGATTTGCATCATTGTAATCGGTGGACAAGTCTATTGTCAAGATTAAAAAAAGAAGGCCTATTTTGTGGCCTTCTCTAAGTAAGTGAATACAATTTGGGACCAGCTCTCCAGTTGCTCATAGTATAATTCCCTCACCCTAGAGGCTTCCACCCATTGGCCCAACATTTTATCCTTTTCTCTCACCTCCACGCTGACGTGGGGTGGTATATCGAGGATAAAAACTACGCCCAGATGATCGCGGCTGACCGCATTGGAGAGATCGTTAATCAATGCCACCGGTTGGGGGTCGGTCGGTCGCCAGTTGTTGCCTAAGTATAATTCTTCTTCTAGTTCACGATAAAGGGCCGCCAGCAAGGCGGAAGTCCCTTCGGCATCGATAGGATTGATATGGCCACCCACCCCCAGCGAAAAACGATTGTGCAGACGGCTTTCACCCTGAGTGCTAAGGCGCTTTGTGAGCCATAGTCGGTCCGCCTGGCGCAAAACGATATAGGGTATCAACTGCCGCCACCGGGGGTTCTGTTCAGCTTGGTAGCGAAAGATAAAGCGGGGTTCGGCTTTAGTTAAATCAACCATAGGTTGGATGCCCGCATCTAGATGCTCTACGCTAGCCGCCGGGATAACCAACACCTGCTCGTCACCATAGCGTTCCTGTAAAGACATGTCCATCTTAGGTACGGAACAGGGGGCTGACCGATTCACCCTGATTGATACGCCGAATGGTCTCGGCGATGATGGGGGCTACCGAGAGTACGGTTAGGTTCGGCAGTGCCTGGGCGTGTTCGGTCGGTAAGGTATTGGTGGTGACGATTTCTTTGATATCCGAGGCCAGCAAACGTTCCACTGCCGGACCAGAGAAAACCGGATGGGTACAACCCACATAAATATCTTTGGCGCCGGCAGCTCGTACCGCTTTCACCGTTTCTTGCACCGTACCGGCCGTATCTATTTCATCATCCAGAATAACCACATTTTTGTTTTCCACATCGCCGATAAAGTGGGTAATGTGGGCCTGGTCATCGTTGCCGTTGCGCCGTTTATCCATGATTGCTAGTGGAGCTTTGCGCCATTTGGCGTATACCGACGCCTTCTTGGCACCGCCCGCATCGGTGGCCACCACCACTAAATCGGGGATGCCCTTTTCTTCAAAGTATCTGCAGAGCATGTCGGCTGCCGTCAGATGGTCCAGGGGAATGGTAAAGAAGCCTTGAATCTGAGGTGAATGTAGGTCAACCGTTACTACCCGATCCGCACCGGCGGTGGTGAGCAAATCGGCTACCAAACGGGCCGTGATGGGGATGCGGGGTTGATCCTTCTTATCAGATCTGCCATAGGGGTAAAAGGGTAGCACGGCGGTGATGCGCTGGGCCGATGCCCTCCGGAGGGCGTCAATCATGATTAAGAGTTCCACCAAATGGTGGTTGACCGGTGGGCAAGAGGTCTGTATTACAAAAACGTCGCATTCACGTACATTTTCATTAATCTTTACGAAAGTGTTGTCGTTGCTGAACTGGATAATTTCTCGCTTACCTAAGTTGATGCCTAGGTGTTGGCAGATTTCAGCTGCTAGCGGCTCATTGGAGCTTCCCGCAAAGACCTTGAGCTGGGCAGCCATTGTTCATCCAACCTCCCTGATATCAGAATTCTTAAATCTATCCCATGATACCTTAGGGCTGGAGAAGTTGTCCACCCGGATTCGACAAAGTTCGTGTCGGTGACATACTCTTAAAAAAGCGGTTACATCCAGGGTAGTTCTATTGCTTGCATCCGCCCCAGCTGAAGGGACTGGGGATTTATAGCCAGTACCCTTTCGGCTAGGTGGGCCAAGAAGGAACCGGCTCGCAGATAGAAGCTACTGGGATAGAAGCGATAGGTGCTGAAGCAAAGCTGGTGCCCTGCTAGCAGGAGTGAATAGGGTTCGCTGGTGGTGGTCAGTATTTGGTAAGTGGCGGGAGGATATAGCTCCATGAGATCGGCCGGCGACCAGTTGGCCTCCAGGCGGGGCGGGCCGCTTAGAGGTATGCCGGAGTGTTCCCCGTATACATTGCTTAAACGTATTTGCCCCGGAATTGCCGTCGGTAAAAAGATATGCATGGATACCAAAATAGCCCAGCACCTCTGTAACACTACCTCTCCCGGGAACTGGTGCCAACGCAAGTTGCTTATCAATACTTGGTTTTCTTTGCTTAAGCGGAGGGCATGGGGGTGGAGTTGGCCCCCTGTTATTTGGGCCACTAGAGAGAAATGCTTTAGTATCTCCGCCCGCTCATAGTTGGCCAGGGTGGGTTGACAATCAAAGAGATTATCTGCCATAAACCTGCCTCCTTAACTAGCAGAACCCACCCCAGTTTATGGGATGGGTTCAAATTTTGTGCTTTATCTTTATTTAAAAGAACAAAATGCCGAGAACAAAGGAGGCTAAAATCATCAGGATGGGGTTAATTTTGGGCTTAGCCAAAGCTAATAGCATTACCCCGGCTAAGATCCAAGATTTTAGGTCGACTAGAGTTCTGGCACCAAAACTCCAGGCGGCGCTGGCAATCAAACCTACAACTACTGGGCGCACACCACTTAATGCCCACTGCAAGTAGGGTGAATTGCTAAAACGATTAACCAGCTTGGCTAAAATCATGACGATGATAAAAGAGGGGGCCACCACACCGGTGGTAGCAATAACCGAGCCTAATACGCCCCCCATCTTAAAGCCCACATAGGTGGCCGTATTAATGGCAATAGGCCCCGGGGTCATCTCGGC
>JAAYGE010000061.1 GCA_012727835.1 Bacillota bacterium | reverse complement strand
GCTGAGGTCCAACCAAGGCTAATAGAGTCGGCCCCGCCCCTGAAATTGCTGTAGCCAGCGCGCCGGCTCTTTCCGCCTCTGCCCTGACCCCGACGGCCCCAGGGATAAGCGGCAGACGATAGGGTTGATGCAGTCGGTCATCTACGGCCTGGCGCAACAAGTCCAAATCGCCTGCCCTTAACGCAGCCAAAAGCAGAGCCACCCGCGAAGCGTTGAATACCGCATCGGTATGGTTGACTTTCGCCGGCAAAGCCTGGCGCGCCTGCTGAGTCGCCAGTTCAAAATCGGGCACTGCAACTACGATCTGTAACTGGGCTGGCCAGGGGAAGTTGGCGGTCAAGACCTGATTAGCATTCATCGCCGACACCACCAAACCGCCTAAAAGAGCTGGCGCCACATTGTCCGGATGGCCCTCAATTTCCGTCGCCATGGCCACCAAATCCGGCAGTTGTAATGGCTCGCCGGCTACCCGGTTGGCCAGCAACAGTCCGGCCACGATGGCTGCCGAACTGCTGCCCAAGCCCCGGCTCAAGGGAATAGCGTTATCCATTGTCAGCGCCAAAGTAGGCTCCGGATGCCCTACACGCTGCCAAAGATGGCAGGCAGCGCGCCATACCAGATTGCTTTCGTCTAGCGCCAGACCCCCCTCCCCTTCCCCTTGCACTACAAATTGGCTTCGGATAGCAGGATACACGGTGGTAGTGTTATAGAGGGACAAGGCCAGACCAAGGCAGTCAAAGCCGGGCCCCAGGTTAGCCGTTGTGGCTGGCACTACTACCTTAAAGGCTGTCATGCCCTAGCTCACCCCCAAATGGCCTGCAAGATTGCCTCTTTGTTGGCGGCCGTCTGCAGAGGAGCCGCCGCTCCGGCTATTGCGTTATCCGGATCTTTCAAGCCGTTACCGGTCAGCACACAAACAATGGTGGTTGGCTGCTGGAAGTACCCCTGTTGATATAGCTTGCGAACACCAGCTATGGACGCGGCCGAAGCCGGTTCACAGAAAATACCTTCATACCGTCCCAATTGGCGATAGGCCTCCAATATTTCTTCATCGGTCACCGCGTCAATGAGACCCCCCGACTGGTTCGCCGCTTGAACCGCTGTCTGCCAGCTGGCCGGATTGCCGATACGGATAGCGGTAGCAATTGTCTCCGGCTCCCGTATGGGCTCACCCCGCGTAATGGCGGCCGAGCCCCAGGCTTCAAAGCCGAGCATGCGCGGTTTGCCTAGTTCCGGGTTACGCTCCGCCGCCGCCGTGAACCCCATCCAATAGGCCGTTATATTGCCAGCGTTACCCACCGGCAAAGCCAAACAATCAGGTACCTGGCCCAGCTGTTCAATAACCTCCCAAGCGGCTGTCTGCTGCCCCTGCAGCCGATAGGGGTTAATCGAGTTGACTAGCACCAGCGGATACTCTTCCACAATTTCCCGGGCAATGGCTAGCGCCTCATCAAAATTGCCTTTAATTGAAATAACCTTGGCTCCATAATGCAGCGCTTGCGAAAGCTTACCTAGAGCTATTTTTCCCTCAGGGATTAGTACCACACAGTCTAGCCCGGCACGGGCGGCATAGGCGGCCGCTGAGGCCGATGTATTCCCCGTGGAGGCACAAATGACCGCCTTGGCCCCCGCTTCTTTGGCCTTAGTTACGGCCAAGGTCATGCCTCTATCTTTAAAGGACCCGGTAGGATTGGCCCCTTCATATTTGGCGTATAATTTCAGTCCCGGCAACTGTTGCTCAAACCAGGGCAAAGGCAACAGAGGAGTGTTCCCTTCCTGCAGAGTAACTATGGGCGTAGCCTCATTTACCGGTAGATAATCGGCGTAGCGGCCTATTAGCCCCGGCCACGCCATAGGCTTATCCTGTGATTGTCTTAGCATTTTCACCTTCTCCTTCTAACCGTTTACCCAACTCTTTCGCTATGGATAGCCAAATACCTTTAGGATTTTTTATGGTAAAATGCTATTGGTATTAAAGAGAGGAAGAGCACTATGAACACCGAACCGATTCCAAAAGAAAAAGCAACCGCATCTCAATTTGGCCTTACCGACATCTTGTTGATTACAGTGGCCCTAATTTGGGGACTCAACGCGGCAGTAGTTAAAGCCTCTCTAGCGGAGCTGGCCCCCCTACCCTACAATGCGCTGCGTTTTACCTTAGCCGCGTCCTTAGCCTGGCTCCTACTCAAAGGGCTAGAGCCGGGTAGCCGCTTACAGCCTCAGGATATACCCACCTTTGTTGGTCTAGGCTTGCTGGCCCATACCCTGTACCAATTCTTTTTCATTCAGGGTATCAACCTAACTACTGCTGGCAATGCTTCACTACTGATGGCCACTTCCCCCATGTGGGTCAGCCTGCTCTCGGCGCTAGTTGGGGCTGAACGACTACACTTACGCAACTGGCTGGGCTTGCTCCTTTCTTTGGCGGGTATCCTGCTAGTTACTATTGGTAGTGGCAAGGAAATTGGCTTTGCCATTGCTACCAGCCGGGGCGACTTGCTCATCATAGGGGGTACCCTAGTTTGGGCTGTCTATACTATTCTTAGTAAACCCCTGCTAAAGCGCTACTCGCCTCTTCAGTTACTGGCCTATACCATCGTGCCTGGAGCCTTAGGTCTTATTGTTTTGGCTTTGCCCACACTACGGCAACAGGATTTAAGTTCGGTGAGCCTGGAGGCTTGGGGCGGGCTAGTCTATTCGGGTACCCTAGCCATCGTGGTCAGCTATATTATTTGGAACATGGGCGTCCAGAAATTGGGCGCCTCGAAGACTGCCATCTATAATAATCTTTCCCCGCTGATGGCCATGCTCAGCGGATGGATATTGCTAAGTGAGCAAGTAACGGCGCTACAAATGGGTGGCGCTGCCCTAATTATTTTCGGTTTGTATATAGCGAGGAACGGCAATAAGAAAAGTAAGTGAGGGAGCTGGTGCTCCCTCACTTACTACTAATAGCACTGGTATCGATCTTAGGGTAAACCAGAAGGTAATTGGTTCCTCCTTCATGCATTAACTTAAACTTGATCGGCTTCTGCAAATAAACCAGCAACTCATCTAAACCGTTTTCTGATTGGGGAGACCAAAAGGCCAAGCCGTGGTGGTCATAGATGAACCCGCTGGAAGGTCGCCGTTGCGTACTGGCCTCAGGAAGAGTGGCGTCTTGCGGATACAGATCATACCTGGGCCCAAAAACCTGGTTAAATAGCATGGAGTAACGAGTATAGATCCCAGGATCATTTAGCCAAGGCATGGTCTCTGGTGCTAGAAATTCCTGCAACCCTTGATCAAACTCAGCCACCCAGCGGAAGCCTCGCAACGGCTCGCTACCTTCGTTATATATCTCCAGATGAAGCTGGCTGGTGATAAACTCTTTATCTGCCTCATATTGGTCACTGTGCACCCTAGATAAGAGAGTAATAGTGACCGATATTGCATACTGTTGGCTATCCTCCGCCACCATATAGCCGCTATCTGGGAACTTTAGTACAGCACGGCGATACCGAGAGCTGATGGCGCTAGGAGAAAAGTATATGACCAATAGCAACAAAACCAGACTGATGCCCACAATCGAATCGGTCTTTCGCCTTGCACAGCGTGAACTATTTTCCATCAGCCCCACCTCCTTATCACCATTCTATGCTCCGCGACGCCAGAGAGAGCCTCTTATAACAACTCGCCCTTAGCCACCAAGACAACCCGACCGCCCACTTGAATACTTATCTTTTGGCCCGTATCCCCTGCCCTTAGTAACAATAGGGATTCACGGTTAATTTCATAACCTTGCTCTACCCGCACATTCACTTGGGGTGAGCCGAAATAGCGGTGCTTGGCCAAATATCCGGCTAGACAGCCGTTGGCACTGCCGGTGGCCGGATCTTCCGGGATGCCAAGATAGTCGGTGAAGACCCGCACGTTGAGATGGTTCTCCTGCCGATAAGTCTCGGGAGCGAAGACCAACATATTTTTCGCCTCACTATTTGCTAACAGCTCTAGGAGCGCTGAGGTGTGGGGACGACAAGCTCGCACGGCAGCTAGGCTCTTGAGTGGCACAATAACGAAAGGCAAGCCGGTGGAAACCTCCTGGCAGGGGAACCGCTGATCGATCTGATCGGCAGGAAGACCTAAAACTTCGGCCACAGCAGCCGCCGGGAAGGTGGTACCAAACTGCGGCTCCAGTTGTTGCATCCACAGTTCTTCCGGCTGTCCGTTCTTATAGATAAAGTCGACGGGGATCTGGCCAACTTGGTAGTTGAGTACTACCCGGGGTACCGGCTGCTGGATAATCTCCTGCTGGATCAACCAGGCGGTGCCTAGAGTCGGATGCCCGGCAAAAGGAATCTCTTCCCCCGGCGTAAAAATGCGCACATCATAACCACCGTTCCGCTTTTCCTCCGACAGCAAAAAGGTGCTTTCCGAGTAATTCATCTC
>JAAYGE010000060.1 GCA_012727835.1 Bacillota bacterium | reverse complement strand
TAGGTTTGCAGAAAAAAGCGATGTTCCACTAATCTTGGCGTTTATTAAGGAATTAGCCGACTACTAAAACTTATCAAGTGAAGTTGTGGCAACTGAAGAGATTTTAGCCGAATCATTATTTGAGAAAAAGGCTGCTGAAGTTATTATTGGTGAGTACAATAATAAACCTGTAGCTTTTGCATTGTTTTTTCACAACTTCTCTACCTTCTTGGGGAGGCCAGGTCTTTACTTAGAAGATTTATATGTCAAACCTGAGATGAGGGGCAAAGGAATAGGGACAATTATGCTCTCTTTTCTTGCTAAGCTTGCGCTAGAAAGGAATTGTGGCAGGCTAGAATGGTGATGCCTAGACTGGAACCAGTCAGCCATTCAATTTTATAAACAAATGGGTGCAGTCCCCATGGACGAATGGACCGTATTTAGAGTTCATGACACCGCTTTGAACAGATTAGCTTCGAGATTTGATGAGTAAACTCTAAGCTGTTTGCAATTATTCTCGGGGGCCCGGGGCGTTTGGCTTACTGCATATTGTTGGAAAAAACGCGTTTGCAGGGGGATGGGGCGCTCCGCCCTTTTTGCTGATATTGCTTTTCAAATAAAGTCAAATAGTAAAGGAGACGATCCTGTCGAGTCGTCTCCTTTTCCCTTTGCAGGGGCTACCCTAGTTAAAACCACCATCCCAGACCGGCAGGTTTTCTAAAAACTCGCTTTGAACACCCGGAACGTAGAAGACACCAAAGGTTTTCAGCCCGTTTTCTAACTCCATGGTTGGCATCTCAACCAAAAACTTATAGTAGGGCATGAACACACTGTCAAGCCGGCCAGTGCGGTATATCAATTCCACACGCGCAATATACTCTTCGCCCGGAAATGCTTCGGGAACGGTTGTTATATAATGCCTATCCAGCAGAAGCTGGCGGGCCTCTGTGGCTGTGATTAGGGGATAATCGCCGATCTTTTGCGACAGATCTGGGGCGTAAAGGCTAATTGCGCCCAGATCACCCGAATCGGTTGCTGAGAAATAGAGCCGATTAAAGTTGTAATTGAGTATGCGATCGGTGAGACTGCCTGCGTTGTCAAAAACGAAGGTGCCGAGACGGGTGAGCGCTCCATCGTAGGTGTAGCTGGCTGTCAGATCATACCCGGGTGTGGTTATGCCCAAGCAAGAGCCATACTGGGAAAAGAGGTATTGGGTAATGGCAAAAGCCTGTTCAGGGGAAGCTCCATAGGTAAAGCTATAGCCGTCAGGTAAAGGTAAACCTCTGTTGTAGATAGTGCCGTCAATTGCTTTGTACAGGTATTCGAAAGAGATGGTCAAGCTGTTGTAGTTGCGGAGCTTGCCGATTTGCTTGGCTAAATGAGCCCTTTCTGGGGCCAGTGTCATATAGATATGCCCGTCCTTTTGCACTTCAATTTCGACACCGTCACATCTAGCAGTTGCCTGAAATATATTCCCCTCTTGCTCCAGTGGGGGGTCTGTATGCAGTGATGCTACTTTCAGTCCTAATAGATTGGCGATCTTCTCTGCTTCAGCCAGCATCTCTTGGGCAGATAAACCGCTTACTGGTGCGCCTGCGCTGTCATATTCATTGGGGTTAGTAAACACGGGCAGGGTTGGGAGGTGATTATCCTCTGTCCAGGGGTTGCCGTTCTGCAATTCGCTGACATCATAGGCTAAATAACCTTCAAAGCCGAAGGTCCCCAGCTCGGTGTTCACCGCCAGTTTAGGCAAGTCGGAAGGATCAGTTGTTGGAACGGGATCATCTTCTGTCTCAGGGTTACTGTCCGGTAATTCACTGACATTATGGTCTGAAGTGCCGGCAAAGCCGGAGGGCTCCTGCCCGGTATTTACCGTGGAATTTGGAAGTTCGAAGGGAACAATGGGGGAATTGGGCTGTGTCTGCTGCAACCACAGCGGTATGACTATAAGTAGACAGGCAGCGACAACGGCACCAAGAGATGCCCACCTGACCCAAGTTCGTCTGTTGAGTTTGGTTGTTGTCAGCTGGACGGCAGCTTCAACGATGATATTGTCATCAATTTGACCGATGTAGTCCAGCAATCTTTCGGGTTTCATATGCTCACTCCCTCCTTTTGGAGATAGGCTCTAAGCTTGTTACGTGTTCGGAAAAGCATCGACTTTACTTTGCTTTCGCTCATTTGTAAACGTGTCGCAATGGCTTGAATGGAGTCGGCGTACCAATATCGCCTTACGAACACGATCCTGCTTTCGCTATCCAAGGACAGCAGAAAGGAGTTGATGGCCCCGATGACCAAGCTGGCTTCGTATTCTTTCTCCACATTACTGGTTGATGGTATGCACTCTTCCAACTCGCTGTATATCAAGGCCATATTGTCGCCGCCGCGCTTCTTTCTTCTTTGTTCTTTATATTTGTTCAGCGAAAGATTGCGGGTGATTTTGCCTAAGTAGGCGCGAAAGTTTGCCGGGCGTTGGGGGGGTATAGTGTCCCACGCGATACGATAAGTATCATTCACACATTCTTCTGCATCCTCGTGACTCTGTAAAATGTTAATGGCTATGCTAAAGCAGTAACCCCCGTACTTTTTGTCAGTTTCTCTAATGGCCGATTCGGATCGCCCCCAATACAAAGCGAGTAGCATATCGTCATCCATCTCTATGCCCCCTTGAGTTTATTGCCCCTCACCTATAAAGACAACAAAAAAGCGAATTCGTTGCATTGCTAGGTAGAATTATTTAAAAACTGAACACACATGTTTGACGTCGGCGGTATGTTTACAATCTGATGACCTCAACTAACTTTAGTATAGCAACTTAAGGGTAAGGGGCGTTTGCCAGTTAGGGAATGAGCAGCAGGAATCCTTAAGAGGGTGAAGGATTTCGGTGGGGTATGAAGAAATTTCTCCATAGAAGTAGGTAGTGGGGTAAATACCCACAGTGTAATAGACTAAAATTACGATGATAGGAGGTTGATTAACCAATGGATCGTATCAAACTTATTGAAGAACTATCTAATGCCTTCGGGCCATCCGGTTTTGAGGATGAGGTAGTAGATGTTGTCGTCAAACATGCCGAGGGACTGGACGTTGAAGTCGACCCGATGAACAATGTTTATGCCCGTCTGAAGGGGAACACCGGTAATCGGCCGGTATTTATGCTGGATGCCCACACCGACGAGGTCGGTTTTATTGTTCAATCCATTACAGCTAAAGGCCTACTTCGCATCCTGCCCCTCGGTGGTTGGGTGACTACCAACATCCCAGCCCATACGGTGTTAGTCAGAAACAGTAAAGGTCAGTTGATTAGAGGTATTACCACATCTAAGCCGCCCCATTTTATGAGTCCCGCCGAGAGAGAGAAGCCACTGGCCATAGACGATATTTATGTGGATGTAGGTGCCACTAGTCGGCAAGAAGTTGTGGAACACTTTGGCATCGAGCCGGGCGACCCGATTGCACCGGATGTTACTTTTTCATATAACGAGCAGACCGGCGTCATGTTGGGCAAAGCCTTTGACAACCGCCTGGGTTGCCTCTGCATTTTAGAGGTCATGAAGCGGCTTAAGGATAAAAAGCTGAGCGTGGATGTGGTGGGTGCCTTTGCTGCCCAGGAAGAAGTAGGTACCCGTGGTGCCGAGGTGACAGCTAGAACGGTAAAGCCCGATCTGGCCATCGTCTTCGAGGGCTCGCCCGCCGATGACCTCTATTATGATGAATTCACTGCCCAGGGATGCCTGAATAAGGGAACCCAGATCCGCCTTTTGGATCGTTCCATGGTCAGCAATCCGCGCTTCATCAACTATGCTAAGCAGTTGGCCAAAGACAAAGGTATCGCCTATCAGAGTGCAGTCCGCTCCGGCGGTGGTACCAACGCGGGTAAGATCCATCTCTCCAATAAGGGTGTGCCGACGCTAGTACTAGGCATTCCAGTCAGGTATGCCCACACCCACTATGGATATTCTGCAGACTTGGATATCGATGCCACCGTGGATTTGGCCGTTGAAGTAATCAAAGGCCTCACCGATGAAAAGGTGAAGGAGCTGTTGGGGCAGAAGTAGCTATGTTGCTTGTACTTACGAGCTAGAAATGAGCGGTATTCGCATGTATCCGAATACCGCTTTTTAGTGCAGTCGTCGACAGGCGGCTGCTTTCTTACTTTGTTAAGTCCTAATGGCGGGAAGCAGGATGCGTCCTTTATCTGGCTAATAAGAAGGTCATGGAATAGTTCTGTGCGGAGGTGGCGTAATGAACGTCTGGCAGATTGCGTGTGGGGACGGCGGTAGGGACTACTCAGATCTCTTTTTAAAGTTTGGTGTGTTGCTGGTCGGGCCTGGTAACCCAGGGCCCTATACTCATAACCCAGATGAATATCAGGATATCCCGGCGGTAAAAAGAGTTGCTGTCGAGGCCGAGTTTGGTGACCTTGTAATGTTGAAAAAGAGCAGGACCGAAGTGATCGCCGTGGGAGAAATGGGCGATTATGAATACGACAGTGTCGGTGTCTTTGCCGATGTGGATGGTTGGGATTTGCAGCATATGCGTAGAGTACAATGGTACTTGCCGACGAACGGACCGATCGTCTTACCGAGCACCCTTCCGCGGGGGACCTTTACTCGTGTGTGGGATAGCGATATTCACAAGATTGCCAAATCGGTGGTTGCCACTGGCCATCTCGTTAAGAATGCCCCCATCCCAACTGAAGCACCTGCGGAAGTAGATATGCAGACCATCAGGAAAGCACTAATTGATCATGGCTTCCGTGTTGGTGCCGCCGATGAACTGGCGACTACCATCAACCGGGTTACTTTGCTTGCTGATTGGTATCAAAGAGAGGGCCAAGATGTGCTTGAGCATGAGATAAGAACTTTCTTAGTTATCCCTCTGCTTCTGGCTCTAGGCTGGTCCGAGCAGCGATTAAAAGTCGAGCATAAGCGTATAGATATCGCTTGTTTCGATCGCCCTTACAACAAGAATAACTGCAAATCGGACTTGGTTAAATGCACAATGCTGGTTGAGACAAAGGCTCCACGTACTGGTTTGCACTATGTCGTCAATCAGGCGCGCGCTTATGCCGAGAGTTATGACAGCTGTAACAAGTTGGTGGTAACTGATGGCATCAGATATAACATTTTCCTCAAAGAAAATGGGGCTTGGCCAGCTAGACCATATGCTTACCTCAATCTAGCCGATATGCGAGAACATCACCGTTACGATTCAAGCATCAAGGGTGCCATTGAGGCCTTTACATTGCTGTTACCGTAACCAGAGTTTAGCGATGTTCAATAAAGCGGTATTCGGAAGCCAATTTCAAGTACCGCTTTTTGTTCTACAGCAATCAGGAGGCCTATTGGTGGGTAGGTGAGCAGACAGTATCATGCGTAGCGTAACATTATGCAACTTTTCAAATTTGGCACTAACCCACATTGTTTTTCACAGCCATAGGGTGATAGCATGTACTTCATGAAAGATACTTTTAGGGAGCGATGTTTTATGGCTGCATACACCTTTCTTGATTTAGCCTATGATGTACTAAAGAATTCGGCAAAACCCCTCACCCATCAGGAAATTTGGCAAATAGGTAAGGAGCAGGGACTCGTCGATAAAGTTAAAACAAGCGGTAAGACTCCTTGGCAGACCTTGGCAGCTCAATTATACGTTGATGTTCGATATAGAGCCGAATCTTCTCGATTCATGAAGATAGGGCAGAGACCTGCCGCTTTTTTCTTAAAGAAAGAGATCTTAGACCTAACGCTCTTGAAAACATTGAGGAAGAGCAGGTGATGCAGAAGGAAAAAAAGACAAAGTTTCACGAACGAGATCTTCATCCTCTCCTGACCTATTTTGCGTCGTCTAATTTATCATTTAATAGAGGCCGATCAATTTACACAAAAACTATTTTTCAGGCTATTTTCCTTCGAGCTAAAGAAGAGCTTGACGAAAGCAAATTATAGGGAAGCATATTTTCAGGCTGTCTCAAACTCGTCTTGGGCACACGAAGGTTATCTTGTAGCAGCAGAGATCTTACAAGATGACGACCTTCTTTCCGAGCTCGGACGCTTAGCTTCTTCATTTGGGATAGATAATTCAATTGGAACTTTCTGATATAGATAGTTCTACAATCCTTTTTCCAGCGCGAAGTAAGGAGGTCCTTGACTGGGAGACGATCAATAAATTATGCATAAATAAAGACTTCGAGGAATTTCTACGGGATGTGAAGAGCGATTTTCAGGCTAGAGAATTTCGAGGTAGATACGATAATTCGAGGGAAGATATCCAGCAGATCATGCAAAATATCCAGCAATACATGCGGGATAAGCTCGGGGTTGTGAACGAACTAGATTAGCCAGTAGGAATGGTGATGAGGCCAACGAAGTCCCTCAGCAAGCTAGGATTTTGGCATTAAGATAATCGGCATGTAAGCGGCCTTGGCGGTGTCTGAAGGCCGCTTTTATGTGCTTAGAGAGAAAAAGCAAAGGGCGGTTCTTTCAGCAAATCAAAAACTGGACTCCTTAGGAGTCCAGTTTTACGAAAGATGATATTTAACCTTCCACTATGGCGTTATCCGCAACGAAATGGGGGACTATTTTGCTGTGTAATAGTATCAGTTTCAGGTAAGGCTTGCCGTGGGTCTCTATATAATCGGTGTAGCCCTCGGCGGTGATATCGTCATCGGTGGCACTCAAGCCTTCAGTTTCAGCGATCGCCTGCACGATCAGGTATTTAGTTGCCTTGTCTTTGTAAGCGTCGGCTTGTGCATCGATATAGGCGTCCAGTGAATCGTAGCCCATATAGGTCGCCAATAGGGTATCCACATCCATGTTGTTTAGCTTAGCGAAGTCGGTGAAATAGGCAATGTCCAGATTCTTCACATAGTCAAGCACCGCCTCTGGGATTTCGTCACACTCCACATCGACGATAAGCTCTTCAAAGAAGTCTAACTTCTGTTGGTTGATTATCCATTCCTCGATGTCGGCAATCAGTTCTTCCTTGGTATCGAATCCGTATTCGGAGGCTATCTCATCGGTAAGCTCGGCTTCAATAGCTTCGCCCCGAATGTGGTTTATGGTAACGGTGAATACGGCGTCCTTGCCGCTCAGATCGGGGTTGTTGGTATACGGATCGGGGAAGGTGACTTCGATATCGAAGGTTTCTCCCGGCCTATGACCGATAAGCTGCTCTAGAAAATCGTCAATATACTGGGTAACACCGATAGTCACGTCGGTGCCTTGACCATTGGTGCTGCCACCGTCGAAGGCAACGCCGTCAATCTTACCCACATAGTCGATGTTCACCGTATCGCCGTCAGCCACCGCTCTGTCGGTAATCTCCTCATAGGTGGTATAACGGGCTAGAATGTTGGCCAGCTGCTCATTTAGCGCTTCCTCTGAGGCTATGAAAACCTCAGGAGAGATAGAAGCAGCCCTGTAATCGGGTAAGGTCACATAGTCGGAGGCCTTGATGTTCTTGAAATAGCCTTCGTCAGTTAGACCAGCACTGTAGTCGAAGACATCGCGTTTATTAGTGCAGGACGTAAAGGTTGTAGCAAGTAGCGCTACTACGAGCAGCAATGCTACATTTTTAATTAATTTCATTTTGCTTATACCCCCTCATCTCATCTATTTTACGTGACTTGTCCAGGTGTATGCAAGCACAGCAGGGCTTAATCAGGTAATGACAGAAAAAACTGGCTGATGGCGGGAATGTGGCTTAAAAGGCGCGCAGACTAAAGGGGAGTTCATATAAGGTAGGCCCATCGTGCTGGAAAGGTACGCAAGCCTGATTGGAGTACAAGAGATATAACCACCGAATGTCTTAAGTGTGGGATCACCCTTTTGGAGCGACATATACTCATTTCCATTTATGAGAGACAGCAGGCGTTAAACCGCCTACTGTCTCTTGTCGTTATTGGTGACGGAAGCGGTATGCGTTCTGGATATATGTTAGCTACCATTTAATCCGGCCAAATCACCCTCAGCGGAACCCCTTCTACCGGCCGACACATGAGGTTGTAATTAGGTATCTGGCTCTTGTCGAGACTGTGTTGGTAATGCCCCGCATATGCTAGACCTGCATTGTTATAGACCGCGAGGTAGAAACTGCAGTAGTTTCTTGGCTGAAAATAGCCATGTTGAAAGGCAGCAACCACCAGCTTTTCGCCGCTGTAATCCATGGCTGACTGGGAGGAGAAGATGTACTCGAGCCCTTCAACCTGGTCAAAACTTGCTTCGAACTGAACTTCATAATTGCCCGCCGCGTTTAGCGTAAGTAACGCAAACCTGTTATCGCCAATAACAGCAACAATGAAGCCATCATAGACATGGAGATCTCCAAGACTGGGATGCCAGGAATCAGGCTCTATATCCGCGTCCATTATTCTAAGTTTTTGCAGCTCTTCCATGGTTACAGCGTCGATGACTGTTAGCATGTAGGCCGCGTCTTCCTCAGTCACCAGCAGAAGCTTGCTTTTATCCTTACTAGTCTTTAGTGCGATGGCTCGTTGGCGCTGGGCATCTATAGGGAAAGCAGTCTGTAACTCATCGGCAGTAAGAACATGGACGCCACTTTCCGAATGCCGTGGAAAGCGGTAGATGCCATAGCCTCTGGGAATATGGCTGGTGTCTAGCAACTGACCGTCGTTTGTGTAACAGGAAAAGATGAAGAAAGTATGACTGTCAGTGGTAACGCTGGTGGCATGGGAGTATAGATCGTCTTCAACCGGTGAGACGTTGATCTGGTAGGCATTGCCGACTGCGCTCTTTTCCACGGTTATCGCCAACTGATGCTCGGGGTCGACGGGAATCTTGAAAAAGTCGGCAAAAAGATTTAGTGTATCCTGGTTGACGGCGAATCCGGATGGCCATTCAAAGTCCACTGCGATAGGGTAAAATTCATAGTAATCTTTAACGTATACGATTTCTGTGCGGTTCTCGCCCGGCTTGGTGCGCGCAGCCACGTCCCTCACTGGTAGTGGGAAGTTTTCTGCCCCCGAGTCAAAATTGCTGCCGCCAGCCCCCCAACTGCTGAACATGCCATCAAGACTGATTTTAAAGATGGGTCTGCTTCGCTTTGGTTCGAGCTGCGTTTGCGAGAAGGTAAAGGCCGTGGTTATCTGCGGCTCTTCTCCAACGGTGTAGCGTGTGTCCCAGAAGAGCCGGTTGTTGCACTGGGTACTTAGGTTAATCACAATGCCCTCAGCGAAGGCCTTATCGCCATAAAGGACGGTTTCATCGATGGTAATGGCATCTTTGCTTCTGTCTACAGAAGCATGGATATAGCTGAAGGAGCCGACGGCGAGAATGAGCAATAGCAGTGTGAGTACTAGACTTTTGCGCATGACAATCCTCCCCTATTCCTCGCCAGTTAACTGGGAGAGTGCCTTGCTCACCCGGTCAGCCCTGTAGTGATAGGTGTCCTTCACATAGTCCATAAGCCCCTTGCCCGATTCCTCCAGTTCTAGCATAGCGACATCACCGACTATCTTGCCTCTGCGGATAAGAACCGCCCGGCCGATAAAGTTTTCCACTTCTTCTAACAGATGGGTGGACAATAACGCGGTCTCTGTTGGCTCCAGAATTCCTAGTAACACCTTATAGAAATCTTCTCGGTTGAACACGTCGTTGCCGGCAAAGGGTTCATCCATGAGGATATAGTCGGCCCCTTGGCAGAGGGACATGATGACTTCAAACTGATTCTTCTGCCCAGTGGAAAAGTGGCGCAAGGCCTTGTGTTTCGGGAGCTCAAAAAACTCCATGAGACCGTCAAAGCGCTTTTCGTTGAACTTGGGGAAGTGCTGCTGATAAAATTCCTTATGCGCCGTTGCATCCAAATTAGGAAAGAAGGAATGTTCATTGGTAGCAAAGGAAAGCCGAGCGATGTTCTTGCGCGAGATAGGCGCGCCGTCAAGGGTAATCTCGCCTGTATAGCGCAGGAAACCGAGGATGCACTTCATCAGCGTGGTCTTACCGGCGCCGTTTTCACCAAATAATCCAACGATCTGCCCTTGAGGTAAAGTCAGGTTGATATTATCCAAAGCACGCTTGCTACCAAAGTTTTTGCTTACATTCCTTATCTCGATCATCTTCCTACCCCCCTTAAGACACTCCAGATTTTGTGCCACTGCTGTGGCGCTAGGCAGGCCCGCGGAGTAAACAGCATGTAAACTGCATAATAGATAAGCAGCAAAAGCAAAGCAATGCACAGGCACGTGATGATGCCTAGTACTGGCAAGGTGAGGCAACGACGGGGCAATTCCCAGCGGTTGGGCAGCCGCTTCATTAGGTAAATGCTCTTGCTGCCCTGAAAGTGATAGCTATAATGGTAGGCGGCAGTGGCTGCCATGCAGAGAGCCAGTACCAGAAAGCCGCTCAGGCTGCCTCCTAATATCTGTACAAAGTCCGGCATTACTGCATTGGTATTCAGCACCTTCTCTGATCCGTTCCACAAGAAAAGGGACTGATATTCATTGGCATAACGAATTAGGAATCTCAGGCTATAGAGCAGGCTGACGAATATGCCACCTTCAAACCAAGCCAGTTCTCGCTCCAAATCTACTCCCGGTGGCAGGTGGTGTGTCAATTTATGCTTAAGCATCCAGGCCACGCCCCTTCCAGATTCCTAGTACCAAGAAGAACGAGACAATGAGAGCAATAAACGTAAGCAACCAGTCTCTAGAATAACTACCCATGGGTTGGGAAAATTGTGTGACGACCAGCATTGCTAGCGCAACTATGGCGGTCTCTCTTTTGCCACGCCTCTGCTGATACGAGAAACAGGCGGCACTGATGCCAAGACCAAGCACGAGACTAATGTTACGCACATATCGGCTGGTTTCTGCCAGTGGCAACAAACTGTGCAGCCAGTTGTTTCGGTAGAAGGCCAAGAGGATGGTCTGATCGGTCACGTATGCCGCATCCATCCGGACCACATAGAGGCGGCTTAGCAGCAGGACAATGACGACATGGAGCGCCCAAAAGAGGAAGAAACAGATGGCATTATAGAGCGCCCACCAAAGGACAATAGTTTCTTCGCCCACAGATAGCCTTTGCAGGGTATAGCGCAGCTTGCTGCCACCCATCTCACAGCCCGTAAGGCTGAGCAGTGCGCAGAGTAGCAAAAAGCTGGCGCCGCATACTAGTGCAATACGGCTTTCGCTTATCAACTGTTCTAGGCCCAGAGGTTCTCCTGCCAGCGTCTTTTGTAAGTTTAAACAGAACAGTGCACTTTCGGCCAGTGCTGTGAGCACAAACAGCCCCAGCACCTTGTAAATAGTGCTTCTAGCCGCCAGCATCAGTACCGATAAATGTTGTCTCATGCTCACACCTCCCGTTCGTTATTCCCATAGTTTGTCAACCAGAGAAATTGCCTCTCTTTTGGAGAGCCCCATTCTCTTCAG
>JAAYGE010000059.1 GCA_012727835.1 Bacillota bacterium | reverse complement strand
GGTCTGCCGGCAGTTTCCCAAATGGCAATTCTCGACCAGTAATTGCTTTTATCAGCATCAGTTCGGCACCTTGGGGATACTTAACCTGAAGGGGGACGACCTCGATACCGGCAAAGGGCTTACTGGCCTGTTGCATAGCAGCGATTGCATCCGGCTTATTCTCTTCCACACCGATATAGGCCTTGTCCACCCCAACGGCCTTCATTATTAGGCGCAACCCTAATACTACTTGCTCCGGCTTTTCTACCATTAGGCGGTGATCACAGGTCAAATAGGGTTCGCACTCTGCGCCGTTAAGAATTACCGCCTCAATCTTGGTTCCTTGCGGCGGTACCAGCTTATAATGGGTAGGAAAGCCTGCTCCCCCCATACCGACAATGCCCGCTTCCCTTACAATCCTAACAATTTCATCGGAACTCAACTGGTCAATTTCCTTGTTGGTGGCAAGGGGCGCTGCTTCCTCATCCAGGCCATCATTACTAACAACTATTGACATCACTTCCTGCCCATCAGGGCCGGGGCGCAATTCAATCGCTGTCACCTGGCCGGAAACCGACGAATGGATAGGTGCAGAAACTGGAGCATCGGAATCGGCTATTTTTTGCCCTCTTAGCACCCTATCCCCCACCTTTACCAAGGGCTGGCAGGGAGCACCGATGTGCTGACTAAGGGGGAAGACCAATTCTTTGGGGACTATGGCATCCACGATAGGGAGTCTTTCTGTCATCTCCTTGTTATAAATCGGATGCACTCCCCCGGTAAACGTTTTTGCTTTAGCCACTTATTTCACCTCTCATATAAGCTTGTGACTAACTTAACAAACTTTAAAATACACCAAAAGGCGAGCAATTTGCCCGCCTGTATTCAATCCGACGATATGAATAGGCTTATTTTAACCGACAGAGCTTGTCTACCTTGCTTATTGTAACTTTTTTTAGCCCGTGTCACAAGTAGTAACAACTTCTTTAACAGTGTTCCTAGTAGACGCAGCTGAAGCAAGAAGGCAGTAGATACTGCCGGGAAAAGGAGCAAGCTCCCCAAGTCCTCGGCGTATCTACTGCCTTCCGGTACATTCTTAAGTTACACTTTTTTGATAGAACGCGGGTATTTACCGCGGGCCGTATAATGGGTGTGCAACAATTGGTGGGCCCGCTCTCCACCCACTTCACCCAGATAGGTATCATAGAGCTCTTTCACTGCCGGGTTTTCGTGGGACTTACGCAGTGGCAGCTCCTTATCGGCTTGGTAAATTCCTTTAATGCGAGCTTCCCGCAGAGCATCAAAATCATTGACATCGGCAGGACGGGGCTGGCCGCCACCGCTAATACAACCGCCAGGGCAGGCCATAATTTCAATGAAATGATACTCGCTATCTCCCTGTTGAATCTTATCCAAGAGCTGACGAGCGTTAGCGAGGCCGTGGGCCACAGCCACTCGTAAATTGACCTCCATCCCGGGGATTGTAACCTCCGCCTCCTTAATACCGTTTAATCCCCGCACCGCCTTCAAGTCCACGTTGGTTAAGGTTTCTCCACTAACCCATTCATAGGCCGTCCGTAAAGCCGCCTCCATAACTCCGCCGGTAGCACCGAAAATGACCCCCGCTCCGGTGGACAGTCCTAAGGGACTATCAAAATCGGAATCGGGCAGTTGGACAAAATCTATACCTGCCATCTTGATCATACGTGCCAATTCACGGGTGGTAAGCACTATATCGATGTCTGGCACACCGCTGGCACCTACCATCTCGGGACGTGTTCGCTCAAACTTCTTCGCCGTGCACGGCATTACCGACACCATCACAATGTCTTCTGGGCTAATTCCTATCTTATCCGCATAATAGGTTTTCGCTAGAGCTCCGAGCATCTGCTGGGGTGATTTGCAGGTGGAGAGATGGTCTAATAGATCGGGATAATAGTGTTCAATAAACTTAATCCACCCAGGGCTACAGGAAGTTATCATGGGGAGAGTGCCCCCTTGGGTAAGGCGTTCCACCAACTCGTTGGCCTCTTCCCAGATGGTCAAGTCGGCAGTAAAGTCGGTGTCGAAAACCGCCTTGAACCCCAACCGACGCAAAGCTGTCACCATTTTGCCGGTGGCGATGGTGCCCGGCGCATAACCAAACTCTTCACCTATGGCGACCCTCACCGCCGGCGCCGTCTGCACTATCACATGCTTTGTTTTATCATTTAAGGCGTTAAAGACTTCCTCCGTATTATCCACTTCACTGAGGGCACCGGTGGGGCATACCATTACACACTGGCCACATAAAACACAGGCCACATCCTGCAGCTGACAGTCGGCCTCTGGAGCTACTATGGTATCAAAGCCCCGCTCTACCGCGCCCAAAACTCCTACGCCTTGCACCTGTTTACAAACCGCAATACAGCGTCTACACAATACACATTTATTAGGATCTCGCACTATGGATACGGTGCTAAGATCCATCGGATAAGCATTCCTTTCACCCTCAAAACGCTGACCACGTATCCCCATTTCCTCTGCCAGCGATTGCAGCTCACACTGGCCATTACGATTACAAATTAGACAATCCTGCGGGTGGTCAGACAAGAGCAGTTCTAAATTGGTACGCCGCGCCTCTCGTACCTGCGGTGTGTTAGTATAAACCTCCATGCCTTCACGGGCTTCTAAGGTGCAAGCCGCCACCAAGCCACGCAGCCCCTTTACTTCTACCAAACAAAGGCGACAGGCTCCGATTTCATTATACTTTTGCATATAACACAAGGTAGGAATACAAATACCAGCCGCTTTAGCTGCTGCTAACACACTAGTCCCCTGGGGAACAGTAACGGCTACATTATCAATGGTTAACTTAATCATCCTTCCGCTTCACTCTCCTTCCAGCCCTAGTGCTTGGTAATAGCATCAAAGGGGCATTTTTCCATGCAAATACCACACTTGATGCACTTTTCCCTATCAATCTGGTATGGTGACCTGGGTTGGCCAGAAACGGCTTCCACCGGACAAATGCGAGCACAAATGCCACACCCGCGGCAGCGTTCAGCTAGGATAACGTAAGTAATCAGCGCCTGACAAGCGCCGGCAGGACACTTCTTCTCTTTGATATGGGCTTCATATTCGGATCGGAAATAGCGCAAAGTGCTCAATACCGGGTTAGGGGCCGACTGCCCCAGGCCGCATAGGGAAGATTGCTTAATATTCAGGGCTAGTGCCTCGAGAGTCTCTATATCGCCTTCTTTACCTTCACCTCGGGTCAACCGATTTAAGATTTCCAACATACGCTTGGTACCTATACGGCAAGGAGTACATTTACCGCAGGATTCATCCTGGGTAAAATCTAGGAAGAAACGAGCTATATCCACCATGCAGGTGTCTTCATCCATGATAATCAATCCGCCCGAGCCCATCATGCTGCCTAAGCTGGCCAAACTATCATATTCCAGCGGCACATCCAGGTGCTCGGCTGTTAGACAACCGCCGGAAGGCCCACCGGTCTGAGCCGCTTTAAACTGTTTTCCACCGGGAATGCCACCACAAACATCATAAATAATTTCCCGTAGAGTAATGCCCATTGGCACTTCCACTAGGCCCGTGTTGTTGATCTTGCCGGCTACAGCGAATACCTTGGTTCCTTTACTTCTTTCCGTACCAAATTGGTTGAACCACTGGGCCCCATGCAAAATAATGGGCGGGACATTAGCAAGGGTTTCCACATTATTAATAAGAGTAGGTTTACCCCACAGGCCCATGTCACTAGGATAGGGCGGTTTCGGCCTTGGCTCCCCTCTACTGCCCTCGATGGAAGCTAATAGGGCCGTCTCTTCACCACAAACAAAGGCACCAGCACCAACGCGAATTTCCACGTCAAAATTGAAACCGGTACCAAAGATATTTTCACCCAAGAGGTTATATTGGCGGGCTTGCTCAATAGCATGCTGCAGGTTGGCTACCGCTAACGGGTACTCAGCCCGTACGTAGATATAACCTTGCGAAGAACCGATTGCATAACCGGCTATAGCCATAGCTTCAATAATAGAATGGGGGTCGCCCTCCAGTATGCTGCGATCCATGAAGGCGCCCGGATCGCCTTCGTCCGCATTACAAACCACATATTTTTCATCGCCCGCTGCTTGGGCAGTAAAGCGCCACTTAAGACCGGTACTAAAGCCGGCTCCTCCTCGACCTCGCAAGCCCGATTCCACCAACTCGTCGATTACCTGCTCGGGGGTCATCTCCGCCAAAGCCTTGCCTAAAGCCGCATAGCCATCACGCGCTATATACTCCTCAATAACGCAAGGATCGATTAGGCCCGTATTGCGCAAAGCAATTCGTGTTTGTCCCGCAAAGAAATCAATTTTACTATACTCGGGTATGGTTTTCTCGGTTAAAGGATCGCGGTATAGTAATCGCGGCACGATTCTCCCCTTAAGCAAATGCTCATGGACGATCTCCTGAACGTCTTTGGGTCTCACCTTCTGATAAAAGGTGCCATCAGGGTAAACAACTAGAACAGGACCAAGTTCGCAAGTACCGATGCAGCCGGTTTCTATCACTTTAATTTCTTCGCTAATCCCCGCTTTCGCGATCTCGTCAATCAAAGCTTGCTGCACCGCTTTACATCCCGATGAAATACACCCGGCGCCGCCGCAGACGAGAACTTGAGCCCGGTAATAAGCCATTCGTCCAATACCTCCTTGTATCAAACCTATCTCTCCACTACCCATTTCTCGATTACTCGCCCATTCACCACATGCTCGCCTATTATTTGACGAGCCCTTTCCTCATCTACTTGGCCATAGGTAACACGAGGCTGCCCCGGCAAGAACACATCCACCAAGGGCTCCTGGTCGCACAAGCCGGCGCAACCGGTCTGCGTAATAGCCACATCAAATAGGTTCAATCGCTCTAGTTCTTGCATAATGGCTGCCAATGTTTCTCGAGCGCCGGCGGCGATACCGCAGGTCCCCATGCCGATGACGATGCGTATTTTTTCCCCACCTTCCCTCAGGTGCATCATTTGCCGAGCCGAATCTCTAAGTTTTCTGAGGTCTTCCAACGATTTCACCCATCACACCTCCAGTGATTTTTCTAATTCCCGCACATACTCCCGAAACCAAGCCGCTATTTGCGGATGATCTAGTGGTATCCCGGCCAATTCCTGCCTCAACTCTTCACTGCATATGGTGAATTCCCGCTCACCGCGGCGATGTCGGTAGGTAAAACAACATTCTTCATTAAGGGCTATGATCGTCATCAAAGTCAACGACATGTCGCCTAAAGGAACCCTATCTAAATGGTCATAGACAAATGTGGCTATTACTGTAGTGCCTTGGCCTAACTGGGAATGAAGCTGTAAGCTTCCATCAGCCCGTTCCGCCGCTGCCTGTAACAGGGGTAAGCCGAGGCCAACTTTACGTGTAGTCCTGGTGGTATAAAAGGGGTCTAGCGTTGCTTTACATTGTTCCTGAGACATGCCATGGCCATTGTCGCGGACTATAAGGCGAAGCTGGTTGCAAGCTATGTCTTCATCGATTATGATTTCTATTCTTGTCGCCTGGGCCGTCAGTGAGTTCTGCACCAAATCCAACACATGCAGTGATAAGTCTCGCATCGCTAATACCTAGCTAAAATCTCCTTTATTCTCTCTGGGGCCAGCCGGCCATAAACATCCTCGTCGATAGTCATAACCGGCGCCAACCCACAGGCCCCTATGCAACGGGTAATTTCTAAGGTGAATTTGCCATCGGCGGTAGTATCGTTCACTTTGATACCCAACTCCTTTTCCAACTCGGCCAAAACTGCTCCTGCCCCTCGTACATAACAAGCCGTACCAAGGCAGATGCCAATCTTATGCTTGCCCCGCGGCTTCAAAGAGAAGAGAGAATAAAAGGTGGCAACTCCGTAGACCTCACTTAATGGCACCCCTATTCCATCGGCAACCCGCCGTTGCACCTCCTCCGGCAAATAGCCAAATATTTCTTGAGCTTCATGTAGCAACGGCACAAAAGCTCCCTTCTTGTCCTGGTAGCGTTTGATTAGAGCGTCCAACTGTTCATAACGGGGGTCGCGCAACTGTTGACAAGTACAGCTTTGTTTGGTCTCCATAATTGGGCCTCCTTTTCGAGAAATAATTTGTGAAAGTGAAATCGTTCACATTCTTTAAATAAGCAAATAGCCAAGACTACCCTTGACGGGTGCTTGGCCATTTATTTATACAAATACCTACTAATGACTATTCCATAGCCGGAAGAGTTTTCACTAAAGATCAGATTTAAATGTCTTAACCAGCTGTTGCTCAGGTTTTTTCAACCAATGCCATATACTATCAACCGAATTCAAACTGGGGTGCAAATAGGTATGCCCCGGAGTTACCATCTGCTCTAAAGAATGGGCATCGGAGGCGGTGATTACTGCCCCATACTTGCCTCCCTGGGCCAATTCAGCCGCCCGCGACAAAGTTACCTCCACCGTCTGCACCGGCAGTCCGGGAGGGATAAATCCCAACTGGCCCAACAGTCCGAAAGCTGGTCGGTCTAAATGGGCAGGCAAGCAGCATGCTTCATATTTCTCTGCCAAGTACCAAATTTCCTCTATTGATAAGGGAATTGATTGGTGCAAATAGGGCTTTCTTTCTCCTATAACTCTATCCTCTTCATCAAAAATAAGCTGCTGGCCGACACCCGCCTCGATAGTCAGTTGCTGATTTAATAGGGTAAGAATATGATTGCTAAAGTCCAGCAAAGGTTCAAGAGCGGCAAAATAGCATAGCAAATGCACCTCTTCTTTGCTCTGCACTTCGATGCCGGGAATGCAAATAATGCCCTTACGCCGGGCTAAATTATATACCGGTGCCACATTTTCGGCCGCATGATGATCGGTTACAGCAATCACGTCCAGCCCTAGCACTTGTGCCATGTTGACTATATTATTGGGTGTCATTTCGGGTAAAGCACAGGGAGAAAGGGCACTATGGATGTGCAAGTCAATCTTTAACCATCTACGCATGAGACCTGGTCGCCCCGAATGCCTAGTTGGTATAAACGACCAACAATTTCAAAGGCCGAAAGCCGGGTGGCTAAAACCGGAATAGAGGCTTCCCGCGCCCGCTGCAAAGTTGCCTCATCGGGCCTATTGCCGCCCACGATAATGACGGCGGCCAGGCTCAACAGCGAGGCAACGGCGATAACGTTGGGATGGCTCTGCAAGGTAACCCAAATAGCACCCTCCGACGCATTGCCGAGAACGTCGCTAAGCAAATCCGACACATACCCGCGAGTTATTTCTAAATCCTCCTGAGGTAGCGGTGTGAGCACCGTTAAATCCAGTTGACGCACCAATTGAGCAAGAGTCATCATTCTGCCCCCTTCTGCTTGCTATTGCTATTACCGTGGGCGAGCAATTCTTCTCTCATTTTTATTACACAATCCCTTTCTCTAGCGATTCCTCTGACTATATCTTCAGCTAAGGCCCGACAATTGGGGGCACCACAGGCGCCACAATCCAATCCGGGCAAACACTTTTCAATTATTTCTAGCCGTTCCATCTTCTCAATGGCTACGAGCAGATTCGCTGCTAACGGAGTCATGGGGCGCGGACTAATCGATCCCTTGATGGAAAAAATGTCCCCCAATTGAACCTGCACCTCTTCCATGCTGACCCGAGGCACCTGCGGCAGTTGGGTGGCCAGTTTTCGCAGTCTTACGCGGGCAATAAAGGGATTTTCAACAGTGAGAGCCCCGCCTACACAACCGCCGGTGCAGGCTTGACACTCTAAGAATTTAATATCTTGTACCCGGCCCACCTCCAACTCTTCCAACAAGGAAATAACGTTATGAATCCCATCCACAGCCAGATGGTCAGCAATACCTAGGGCCATGTTCTCACCCCCTGCCCTCCCCCAACCCAAACCGGGGCCACTAGCTCGGAACTCTCTTTGTGCCCCTTCTTTTCCTGCCAACAGCTTAAGAATATCACCATAGATCTGGGAAACAGCTATGGCACCGGTGACGCTAGCAGCAGCTGTACCCTCGGGCTGATGAATTGCCGTAACTTTTGCCGGACAAGGGGTGATAAACCACACACCGATCTCGGTGGGGGATAAACCGGTGAGACGGGCAGCCCTTTGTCTAGCTAGTGCACCCGCCACCTCCATTGGTGATTCTACAGCTATTAAATTAGGTATCAGCTCGGGAAAACGAACTTGGATTAGACGTACAACAGCAGGACAACTGGCAGAAATCCAAGGGCCGTTTTTTTCCTGCTGCTCGATAAAGCGACGCATGGCTTGTGTAACTAAGTCGGCAGCCAAAGACACCTCAAAAACATCATCAAAGCCCAGTTCCAAAAGGGCATCTAAAACAATACCCGGCTCAGCCAAGTTGGCAAACTGACCAAACAAGGCGGGGGCCGGTAGCGCTATGTTATAGGCAAATTCATCGCAGCGTCTTAACGGGTCGGTATGGACTATTTTGGCATGATTGGGACAAGCGCGGATACAAACCCCACAGTCTACACAACGATCTTCCAGAATATACGCCTTGCCGTTGCGAACTCTAATCGCTTCCGTCGGGCAATGCTTAATACAATTGGTACAGCCTTTACACTTGTCTGCGTCCAAACGGACGGAATGAAAAAAAGGTGCCATGGCGCCCCTCCTATCTGAGGTTAATCTTGACCAGTATACGTGTCCCCTCGCCTACCTTTGTTTCCACCTGCATCTCATCAGCGCACTTCTGTATATTGGGCAATCCCATACCGGCACCAAAACCCATCTGACGAACACTTTCCGGAGCGGTAGAATAGCCTACCTGCATAGCTAAATCTACATCGGCGATGCCTGGACCCACATCAGTTGCCACGATTTGGATCTTCCCTGGCCAGATAGTAAGAATCAACTCCCCATGATAGGCATGAATAACAATATTCATTTCCGCCTCATAGGAAATTATTGACACCCGCCGAACTAAACCCGATTCCATCCCAATTTGTTGTAGGGCCCGTTTGATTTTACTAGCAGCTTCCCCGGCCTGCATAAAATCGTTACCCTGTATTGGAAATCGCATTTCGAGTAAGGGCTTGGAGCTCACCGACTTCCCTCCTGGATCTGCAAGCCGGCCTCTGTAAGCAGCGCGCAGGTTTCAGTTAAGCTCAGGTTCGTTAATAGTACAGGCAGATCTAGCTCCTGTGCTAAACGAATAGCTTCTTTCCGGGGGCATCTACCTTTAACAAAGATGATAGCCTTCACGTCTACTATTTCAGCGGTGCGTACTACTTGCAAATTGGTTAATCCGGTTAGTAATACGGCGTTATCGCCACAAGGCGACGATAACACCCTACTCATGATATCCGATCCTAGAGCCTGTCCGATTTCCATATCTAATCGTAAGTGCCCTCCTAATACTTCGGCCCCTAACAGCCTAGCGATATCTCGCAAACGCAAGTAACCACCCCATCCTCCTATTTAACCTAGCTGAGCAGATCCTTGATAGTCTTCACAAACCGCTGATAAAGCTCGGCGAACTCTATTAGGCCACTTTCACTAATTAAGCGGCTATGGTCATCGGCCGTTTCTACAAACTGCCTGGCCGCATCTATAGCACTCTTTAATTTGTTGCAGGCGGTCGAAAGCTCATTATGCAATCCTTTCATGTCCGTACCGGGTTGAATCTGGGCTAAAGTAGTTTGGGCGGCTTGTACGGCCGATTGCAAATTAATAATCCGGTCCCTGTCTAGATTCTGGGCGCCCAGCAAAAGGGAGAAGGCTTCCTCCATGCTCGTAATGGCTGGCTGGGCAGCCTTAAAATAGCCCCCCGCCTCGCCAGTGAGCTGGCCTTTGCTTGCCGACCAAGCAACTTCTTTAGTAAAGGCATCTATCTGCATCGATTTAAGCACAGCGCCAAGCCCATCAGCCGCCGCAGGGTCAGCAAAAATGCCAGCAAAAACCCGATACAATTGGCCGTCAAAGTGATAAGCCGCCGCATTACCCCGTTCCTGCAAGTCTTTGATCAAGCTATTGGCGCCGGCTTCACTGCTCACCGCTCCTACCTGTGTCAGATAGAACTTTACCGAACGCAGTTCCACTTCCGCCGTTTCAGCCACCGGCGACGCTGGTTCCTCTTCAGGCTGGGGTAAACTCGGGTCCGGTTCCGGCTGTCCGCCTATCACCGGCTCCGGTTCTTGGTCCACCGGAGCCCACAGATAACCCTGTAATAACAACTTATTAATCATCCAACCGCATATGATAGCCAAGGCGCCAACCAGGATTAGAACACCTAGCTGTCGCCAAGGGAAAGATTTCTTTCTAGAACGCCTACGAGAACGCATTTAGCATCGACCTCCATCCTTCTTACAACTTAAGTTCGCTCCCATCAGTCGAATCCCTGCAGTAAACAGGCACAATAAGAAGGCTATCGCAAAACCTGATTTGCGATAGCCCTATCGTATTTGTAGACCGTAGGCCTACGAGAGCTTTTTAAGATGCTCCCTCGCTTCCGCTACCGTATATAGGGAACCGGCAATCAGCAGTATTTCGTCGGCCGCCAATTCATCAATAGCCCGGTCTACTGCTTCCATTACACTGGCAGCCGTTTGAGCCGGGACCTGATGCACAGCCGCCTCTTGTAGAAGCAGATCCGGATCGGTTGCTCTACCATAGCTGGGTGCAGCAAAAGTCACCCGCGAGGCTAAGGGCAATAAATGCCCCAGCATTTCCGCCCGCTCCTTGTCCTGCAGAATGCCTAATACCATGTATATCTTTCGCCCAGGGAAATACTCCTGCAAGGCTTGCCGCAGTGCCCGCGTCCCATGGGGATTGTGAGCCCCATCTACTAGAATTAGTGGCTTTCTACTCATTATCTCTAACCGACCGGGCCAATGGGTGGTTGCCAAGCCCTCTCTACATGCCTTTTCATCAATAGCGAAGCCCATTTGTCGCAGCTGACTAATCACGGCTAGGGCGGTAGCCGCATTCTTACACTGGTGGGCCCCCATGAGTTGAATGCTTAAATCGTCTAGCTTAAGATGGGGATCCGCATAATCCAAACGTTGTTCTTCTAGGGTAAAGCTCTTGCGTCTATATGTAAATTCGTGGTTTAGGCGTGACAGTGGGGCATTTAACTCGGCCGCTCGTTTCTCAATCACAGCCAAAGGCTCGCCTTCTTCGACGGCAGTCACCACCGGTATCCCCGGCTTAATAATGCCCGCCTTTTCAGTTGCAATTTGTGTCAGCGTTTCTCCCAACACTGCCGTATGGTCATAACCGATGTTTGTAATCACACTCACTACCGGAGTCACCACATTGGTGGCATCTAAACGGCCGCCGAGCCCCACTTCCCAGACTATAAAGTCCAGGCCTAATTCTTGATAATAGGCTAACGCCAATAAGGTGGTCACTTCAAACTGGGTTATAGGCCCCATACTGGACTGGTTGATGGCTTCGAAATGGGGGCTTAGCCGCTCCACTAACGAGACCAGAGCATCGGCAGCAATGTCTTCCCCTCCGGCTCCGATACGGTTGGTAAAGGATTCCAAGTAGGGTGAAGTAAACATTCCTACCCGATAACCGGCCGCCAGCAATATGTTGTGAATGAGGGCAGTAGTTGAACCTTTACCGTTGGTACCAGCTATATGGATAAAGCGCTGGCCGACTTCCGGATGCCCCAGCTGCTCTAACACCCATTGCATACGCTCTAAGCCAGGACGGCTACCAAAGCGCCCAAAGGATGAAATATAGTCAAGCGCTGAATTGAAGTCCATTATCATCCCTCCTATTCTTCTCTAGCTAGTTTAACTTATATGAAGGCAAAATAAAAAGGGGCGGATCGCAAAATCAAGTCTTGCGATCCGCCCCGGTGGTCAAACTAAAGCGTTGTGCCCAGTCCCTGGGTGCCGAGAGCAGCGATACTTAAACCGGATAACCGCCCGGCTGGGCCTGCTCCACCAACTCAAAATCAATATTATACTTACGCGACTCCCGTTCCTTGAGGTACTTCAGAGCAACCTGACCGAAGAGGGCATAGGAAAGCACATCCTCTTCCTTTTCCATATACAGTGAGACCGCTTTTCTAGCAGCTTCCAGCTCGGGCTCCAACACGTCGGCGGGACGTCCGGTGATAACTTCCGCATCTCCGATTATACGTCGGCGGAAATCCTCATCTATAGGCCCCGGTGCTCGGCCGTAGTAGCCCATAAGATAATTCTTAACCTCATTAGAAACCATTTTATAGCGCTCACCGGCAAGCACATTCATGAAGGCTTGCGAACCGACTATCTGACTAAAGGGGGTAACTAAGGGAGGATAGCCTAAATCTTCGCGTACCCGCGGCACCTCATCTAGCACCTCCGGCAACCGGTCGATCTGATTGCCTAGCTGGGCGATAAAGTTGGAGATCATACCGCCCGGCATCTGATAGCGCAACACCCGGGTGTTAACCTGATAGATGGATGCATTTTGGGATTGAGGATATTTGGCTTTAATGGCGGTCAATTTTTCCGAAATAGCACTGATAAGCTCCAGATCTAATCCTGTGTCATAAGGCGTACCTTCTAGGGCAGCGACCATCGACTCCACGGCCGGCTGCGAGGTACCTAAAGCCAAGGGAGATAGGGCACAATCAACCACGTCTACTCCAGCCTCAATAGCTTTTAGCAGCGTCATGCTGGCCAAACCGGTCGTATAGTGGGTATGCAGCTGGATCGGTACATCAACAAATTCCTTCAAGCGCTTAACCAGCTCATAGGCAGTATACGGGGTTAAAATACCGGCCATATCCTTAATACATAAGGAGTCTATGCCCACGTCCATTAGTTCTTTTACAAAGGTTATATAAGTGTCCAAATTATGCACTGGGCTAGTACTATAAACCACCGTTCCTTGCACATGGGCGCCGGCTTCTCTAGCGGTGCGCATAGCCAGCTCCATGTTGCGGATATCGTTGAGGCCATCAAATACACGTATGATATCCATGCCGTTGTCGACGGTGCGCTTTACAAACTCGACTACCACATCGTCCGCATAGTGGCGATAGCCTACCAGGTTCTGTCCCCGTAGCAACATACTCAATTTGGTATTGGGCATAAATTTACGGATCAGCCGCAACCGATTCCAGGGGTCTTCATTAAGATAGCGCAGACAGGAATCAAAGGTGGCACCACCCCACATTTCTACCGATGCAAACCCCACCTGATCCATCATCGTCAAGACAGGGAACATATCTTCTGTTTTCATGCGGGTTGCCCATAGTGATTGGTGGCCATCGCGGAGGGTCGTATCCGAGATCCCTACCCTTCTCACTGCCAAGCTATTTCACCTCGCCTTTGTACTAATTATTAGATATATTTTACGCAGAATATATTGGCAGAAGCAACCCTATCCAACAAAAGTTTTGAGAAAAGCTAACTGGGGTTGAGCACCTCATTAATCCGGCTCCATAACTCCGGAATTCCCTGCTTGGTAACAGCAGACAGGAGTATCAGATTTTCCGACGGTAGACCTGGCAAATTGGCTAAAGCCACACGCCGATGCTTTTCTAGGACTGAACGTTTCAGCTTGTCCAGCTTATTAGCCACTACCAGCTGCGGACGTCCCAGCTGTTGCAAATATTGAAACATGGCCTGATCTAAAGCGGTGGGCGGGTGGCGCAAATCTACCACCTGTAAGACTAGCTTCAATTCCTCTCTAGTTTCCAGGTATTCACCCACCAGCCGACTAAACTGGGCTCGTTGAACTTTGGAGGTTTTGGCATAGCCATACCCGGGCAAGTCTACTAAATAGAAGGCCTCGTTTATCAGGTAAAAATTGGCCGTCTGGGTCTTGCCCGGCTGGCCGCTGGTACGAGCTAAGGCCCGCCGATTGAGCAAGGCATTGATCAGCGACGATTTACCCACATTGGAGCGCCCAACTAACGCAATCTCCGGCAAGCCGGCGGCCGGATATTGTTCCGCCTTCACCCCACTTAAGGCGTAGACTGCTGACTTGATTTTCATAGCTGCTCACCTACTAATGCCGTTGCCAGGACCTGGTCCATATGGTCGGCAAAGACGAAATTAAGTTGACGCCGCACCTTAGGAGGCAATTCGTTCAGATCGCGGCGATTGTCGGTGGGTAAAATGACGGTCTTAATACCAGCGCGATGGGCAGCCAACGCTTTTTCCTTTAATCCGCCAATCGGCAACACTCTACCCCTTAAGGTAACCTCCCCAGTCATGGCCACATCGCGACGTACCGGACGTAAAGATAGAGCCGAGGCCAAAGCGGTGGCCATAGTAATTCCTGCCGAGGGCCCATCTTTTGGAATTGCTCCCTCGGGTACATGGATATGCACGTCTCGAGTCTTATGGAAATCCGGGTCCACCCCCAGGTCGGTGGCCCGGGAACGCACGTAACTAGTTGCTGCCTGGGCCGACTCTCGCATCACATCGCCCAGCTTGCCGGTGAGAATCAATTTGCCGCTACCCGGCATTATGGTTACCTCCACGGGAGCCGTGTCCCCACCTACCTCGGTCCAGACAAGCGCCGTGGCCACTCCGATCTGATCCCGTTGCTCCGCCAAATTGTATCGGTAACGCTCTGTCCCCAAGTACTTGGGTAAATTCTGCACCGTTACCTTAACAACCGTTTCCGGATCTCGAACAACCTCTTTAGCCACTTTGCGACACACGGCAGCAATCTCTCGCTCCAACTGGCGCACGCCCGCCTCCCGCGTATACTCCTGAATAATCTTCCGGAGAGCCCCGTCACTCATTTGCAGCTGCTCCGTCTTTAGCCCATGGGCAGACAGCTGCTTGGGTAGCAAATGCCGCCAAGCGATCTGCCATTTTTCCTCTTCCGTATAACTGGTTATCTCTAGTACCTCCATGCGGTCCAAGAGGGGACGAGGAATGGTGTGAATTGTATTGGCAGTGGTGATAAATAAGACGCCCGACAAATCGAAGGGCACTTCTAAGTAATGATCTACAAAGCCCACATTTTGCTCCGGATCGAGCACCTCCAGCAAAGCAGCTGCCGGATCGCCCCTAAAATCGGTGCTCATCTTGTCGATTTCATCCAATAGAACGACCGGGTTACGGGTGCCCACTTGACGCATGGCTTGGATGATCCGCCCGGGCATGGCGCCCACATAGGTGCGCCGATGACCGCGTATTTCCGCTTCGTCCCGTACTCCACCTAAGGAAATGCGTGCAAACTTACGGTCCAGGGCACGGGCCACCGAACGGGCCAGCGATGTTTTCCCCACGCCCGGCGGGCCCACCAGACAAATAATGGGACCCTTAACGGTTGCTACCAGCTGCCGGACGGCCAGAAATTCCAGTATGCGCTCTTTGACTTTTGTCAAGCCATAATGATCTTCGTCCAAAATTTTTTCTGCCAGCTCAATATCTAACCGATCGGTGGACGCTTCCTTCCAGGGCAGGGCCAATAGCCAATCCAGATAATTGCGTACCACTACTCCCTCCGCCACACCAGGAGGAATCCTTTCCAAACGATCGATTTCCTTTTCCGCCTTCTCCCGCACCGACTCGGGCTAGTCCAACTCCATTAATTTATCCCGCAACTCACTAGCCTCGCTGGCCCGCTCGTCCTTTTGCCCCAATTCCTTTTGGATGGCCTTCAATTGCTCACGCAAATAGTACTCCTTTTGGTTACGCTCCATCAGTTTCCGTACCCGCAGGACTATTTTGCGCTCCAGCTCTAAGATTTCCAGTTCCCGCGTCACGATATTATACATTTTTTCCAGACGCTCCGACGGATCGATGCTCTCCAGGATCTTCTGCTTATCCGTGGCGCTTAAAGCAAAATGGGCAGCGATGACGTCGGCCAGGCGGCCCGGTTCTTCGATAATACTAACCGTCTCTAAGGTGGCGGCAGTTATTTTCTTAGAAAGCTTGGCATACTCCTCGAAGGCTTGCAGCAAGGCCCGCATTAAAGCTTCTTCCTGCGCGCTGCTAACCGTTTGTGGTTCCTCAACTGGTACCACCCGCACTCGATAATATCCCTCGACCTCTTCGTAGGACTGGATTTGAGCTCGGGTCAAGCCTTCCACCAAAACCCGTACCGTACCACCGGGCAGCTTAATCAGCTGCTTGATGTGGGCAACGGTACCCATTTGATAAATACCATCGGGCTTTGGCTCTTCCTGTTGCGCATCTTTTTGAGCAGCGAGCATAATTTGTCCTTCCTCAAGCATGGCTTGCTCCAAAGCGGCGATGGACCTATCACGCCCCACATCCAGATTAAGAATTGTATAGGGGAAAATCACGACCCCCCTCAAAGGTAAAAGGGGATAGGTCTGCACTTCCTCCATTCTAATCATCTATGTCAACACCTCCAAAAGCTGTCTGACCAAGAATTTAACGGACGCCCAACACTATTAGCATAAGGCGTCTCGAAAGTTCTATTCGCTTCTAGGCTAACTTTCCCTGCTAGGAGGAAACTAAAAGGGGCTGTCGCCACAATGCGCAGCCCCTAGGCTTCAACTGACCGCCCTTTCCTGACGTAATAGGGCATGTTGCAATGCCTCTTCCAAAGTGGTTATCGGTATTACCTCTATAGGGTATTGGCGAAAGATCTCTTGGAAGTTATCTTTCGGTATCAGAACCCGCTTAGCACCGGCCTGGATGGCAGCTTGAATTTTGACTACCGTGCCACCCACCGGTTTAATCATACCACGAATAGAAATTTCTCCGGTCATGGCCACCTTGTTATCAACAGGTACTTTCGTCAGAGCTGAATAAATGGCCACCGCCATTGCCACACCGGCAGAAGGGCCATCTACCGGGCGGCCGCCGGGAAAGTTCACATGAATATCGTAGTCGTCCCGAGAAAAGTCCAGCGTATGGCGTAAAGCGGTGAGCACATTTTGCACCGATTCTTTGGCCATACTTTGCCTGCGGATCACATGCTGCGAATTGCCGATCTCCTCCTCATCGGCTATACCCGTCACAATGATACGCCCGCCTTTAGCCGCAGCCGGTATGGCGGTAACTTCTATTTCCAACAGAGACCCCATACTGGGTCCAACTACCGCTAGGCCGTTGGCTAAGCCCACCTGGGGTTCGGTTGGTACCTTTTGCTCCAGGCGGGGAGTATATTGGCCACTATTAACAACCCACTCGGCGTCCTCCACCGAGATATAATGACGGCCGGCTTCCGTCGCTAACCCAGCTGCTATCTGTAAAATATTAACAGCTTCCCGCCCATTGCTAGCATATTTGCGGATAACCGCCTCAGCAGCCTCTGGCAAGGTAATCCCTATCTTGCGCGCTGCGTTCTGAGCAATCTGCCCTATTTCATGGGCTAGCAAGGGGCGAAAGAAGACCTCCATGCAGCGGGACCGAATGGCCGGTGGAATTTCCTCCGGCAAGCGGGTAGTGGCCCCTACTAACCGAAAATCGGCCGGTAACCCCTTCTGGAAAATCTCATGGATATGTTGGGGAATATTAGAGTCCTCCGAACTATAATAGGCGCTTTCTAAAAAAACTTTACGATCCTCCAGGACTTTTAGCAGTTTATTCATTTGCACCGAGTGCAACTCACCTACTTCATCGATAAAGAGTATACCTCCATGGGCTTTAGTAACCGCTCCTGGTTTAGGTTGGGGGATGCCGGCGATCCCCATGGCTCCCGCCCCCTGATAAATGGGGTCATGCACCGAGCCAATTATAGGGTCCGCAATGCCGCGTTCATCGAAACGGGCGGTAGTAGCATCTACCTCCACAAACTTGGCATCTGGTCCGAAGGGAGAGTGGGGCTGCCGCTTTGCTTCTTCCAGCACAATACGGGCAGCAGCCGTCTTGCCGACACCCGGAGGACCATAGATAATCACATGCTGGGGGTTAGCGCCGCATAATGCTGCTCGAAGAGCCCGTAGCCCATCATCTTGCCCCACAATTTCTGAAAAGCTGGCGGGGCGGGTTTTTTCCGATAAGGGTTCGGTAAGGGAAATTTGCCGCATGCGCCGCAACTTCTCCAACTCTTTACGAGATTCCTTTTCGATAGCAGCTTTATTACTCTGTTGGGTGCGTAATAGATTTAGGAAATATAAGCCGATTACAATAGCGAAAAACACCTGCAGTATTGCTATTGCGCTTCCCAGATCCATAATCCACCATCCTTGTCCGGCAATATCATTTATAGTATGGACCGGGCGGTGGACAATTAACCTACTTTTACCTTATTAATGGTAGAAAAAACTGCGGGCTCTAGCCCGCAGTTCACATCCTAAGCCGTATCCTGTTTCTTCTTCCGATTACCGGTGATCAAAAGCGGTGGCTCTTGATTGGCGATGGCTTCTTCGGTAATAACACACATCTGGACATCGGAACGCGACGGAATATCGTACATCACTTCCAGCATAGCCTTCTCCAAGATTGAGCGCAGGCCGCGGGCCCCTGTGTTGCGGGCAATGGCTTCCTTAGCTATCGCTCGCAGGGCCTCTTCCTTAAATTCCAAGGTAACTCCATCCAACTCAAACATGCGCTGATACTGCTTAGTAAGCGCATTCTTTGGCTCGGTCAACACCCGCATCAGAGCGTCTTCATCCAAATCGTCTAGGGTGGCTATTACTGGCACCCGTCCTATAAACTCGGGGATAAGGCCAAACTTGAGC
>JAAYGE010000058.1 GCA_012727835.1 Bacillota bacterium | reverse complement strand
TGGCAAGTGCCCACTATGACGGTAATCAGCAACGTGGATGCCAGTGTGTATCGGTCGGTAGAACAAATGCAAGAACTGCTCATCCGACAAGTATGCCAACCCATCGAATTTGCGCGAGGCGTGGAACGCCTGCTGGCCGAGGGCTTTACCCACTTCCTGGAGGTGGGTCCCGGCTCCAGCCTGGGGGCATGGTGAAGAAAATAGGGCGCGGTGCCACCGTATATCAGGCCAGCACGGCAGAGCAAATTTCCTCGGTGGCTGAGCGGATTCGTATAGATTTGGAGGTGGATTAGTTGCAGGAACGACGTGTTGCCCTCGTAACCGGCTCAACCGATTCCTTAGGAACAGCCATTAGCGACGAGCTGGCTGCCGCCGGCTTCGACGTGGCTCTCCACTGCCGTGGCGCTAAGGGGCTGGATAAAGCCCAGTAATTGGCTTTTGAGCTATCCCACTATGGCGGCACCTACTTACCAATAACTGCCGAACTGACAGACGTGGAACAAATCGCCCACATGTTCTCCCGTATAAAAGAAACCTTTGGTCGTTTAGATGTGCTCGTTAACAATGCGGGATTGAATAAAGATCAACTACTGGTTCGCATGAGCCAGGACGATTTTGAACAGGTATTGGACATTAACTTAAAGGCGGCCTTTCTTTGCACGCAGCACGCTGCCAAGATGATGATGCGTCAGCGCTATGGTCGCATTATCAATATCGCTTCCGTTGCCGGCCAACAGGGTACTTATGGTCAGGCCAATTATGCGGCGTCCAAGGCGGCTCTTATCGGCCTTACTAAGACGGCGGCCCGCGAATTAGCGGCTCGTCAAATAACCGTCAATGCGGTAGCCCCTGGCTTCATCGACGCCGGGCTCACGCGCAGCCTCACTCCTGAGCAGCGGGAAGCCTTCATTGCCCAGGTACCCCTAGGGCGGGCAGGCTCCCCTCGAGATGTGGCCCTGGCCGTTGGCTTTCTCGCCGGGGACAAAGCCGATTACATTACCGGGCAAGTACTCAATGTCAATTGCGGCTTGCTTATGCCTTAGGCCACTGAAAGGAGGTGAAAACATTGAACACCATCGAAAAGGTAAAAGAGATCATTGCCGAACAGTTGGGACTGGAAGTGGCTGAAGTAACGGCCGAGGCAAGAGTTACAGATGACCTGGGAGCCGACTCCCTGGACATGGTTGAGCTGGTCATGGAATTGGAAGAAGTCTTCGGCTTAAAGATAGCGGAAGAGGAGATGGAACATATCTCCACCGTACAAGACGTGGTCAACTATATTGAAGGGGAGGCACATGCAACGAGTTTATATTACTGGGATTGGCTTGGTTACTCCTCTTGGTCTCGACAAGGAAGGCGTTTGGTCTAGGTTGAAAGACGGTGTATCGGCTGTGGGGCCGATTACCCGCTTCGATACAACCGATTACCCGACACGGATCGCAGCGGAAATTACCGCATTTGATCCAAAGGATTTTATGGATAGAAAAGAAGCCAAACGCAGCGATCGCTTTGTACAATTCGCTGTGGCAGCAGCAGAATTGGCCCTGCAGGATAGCCGACTTGACCTAGAAAAGATCGATAAGGAGCGGGCAAGCATCTATATCAGCTCCGGTATCGGTGGCCTCGAAACCCTGACCGAGCAGCATCAGGTGCTGCAGGCCAAGGGGCCCAGTAAAGTAAGCCCCTTCCTGGTACCCATGATGATTGGCAATATGGCCGCCGGCCAAGTAGCCATTCGCTACGGATTTTGTGGTGCGGCCAACAACGTGGTATCGGCCTGCGCCAGCGGCGGACAGGCCATCGGCGAAGCCCTACGCTGCCTGCAAAGGGGCGAGGCCGACATCGTGTTGGCGGGCGGCACCGAGGCATCTATTAATCCTATCTCGCTAGCGGGATTTTGCGCCTTGCGAGCCTTAAGTACTCGCAACGATGATCCCCAGGGGGCCAGCCGCCCCTTTGATGCGGAACGCGATGGCTTTGTCATGGGCGAAGGCGCGGCGGTGCTGGTGCTGGAAACGGAAGAGCATCTGGTGCGGCGCGGTGGTAGTGCCTACGCCCAATTGGTTGGCTATGGAGTCACCAACGACGCTAATCACATGACAGCACCCCATCCGGAGGCTAAAGGTGCTATCCGGGCTATGCGGCTAGCCCTAGCCGATGCGGGGCTGGAGCCTAGCAACATTGACTATATCAATGCCCATGGCACCTCCACCCCCATGAATGATCGGCTAGAAACACTGGCCATCCGCCAAGTTTTTCAGGCCGATGGGGAACGCCTGGTGGTCAATTCCACTAAGTCGATGCTCGGCCATTTACTAGGAGCGGCCGGAGCCGTGGAATTGGCCGTAACAGTCCTGTCCCTCAAAGAAGGATTTGTGCACCCAACTATCAATCTACAAACAAAAGACCCCGATTGCGATCTAAATTACGTAGCCAATCAGGGACGACCTCTACCCATTCGGGCAGCGCTCTCCAATTCCCTAGGTTTCGGCGGCCACAACTGCACCCTGGCCATTATAAAGGCTTAAGTAGTTTTCACGTGCAATTTTCTACCCTTAGTTTCCTCCTTAAACTAGCCAGGCTATTTCACCTGGCTAGTTTTTATTGTCAGCCCTGGCAACGGGGAAAGGAAAATTTTTGGTTCTTGACATTCAACGCTGGAATAATACAATAATCCATAAAAACTTTAACCGAAAAAACATTGACCGAGAAGAAGTAGAGCCCCATAACTTCCTGACAGAAAGTAACCGGCAGATGAGAGGTGCGAGGAAGCGGGTCTTGAATACATCTCGCGAGTTGCACACCGAAAGAGTTGTTCAAGTAGGCTGTCGCCGGGACCCGCGCCCGTTATAGCGCTAGAGTATATCTGCCATTAGGCAGCGTACTTGACGAGGTTGACATCGTGAGGTGTCGATGAACATTGGTGGTAACGCGGTTAACCCCGCCCTTTGGCTTCAAAGGGCGGGGTTTTTGATTATAAAGGGGGTGGTTCCATGGATGTAGACTATCCATATTATTGGGCAAGAACAGATCAAGTAATAAGGAAAGGAAGGAACAAGATGAAGAACATCAAGATATGGAATGGAGAAAACATCCCCCTGGAAATGCACAAGGTGCGCATCGTTCAGAAACTAACGCTACCGCCTATAACCAGGCGCCTAGAAGCAATGGCAGCTGCAGGTAATAACACCTTTCTGCTGCGAAATAGAGATATCTTCCTAGACATGCTGACCGATAGCGGTGTAAATGCCATGAGCGACCGACAACAAGCAGCCATGTTAATAGCCGATGATAGCTACGCGGGTAGCGAAACCTATTTTCGACTAGAACAAAAGGTGAAGGAGCTATTTAATTTTCCCTATTTCTTGCCGGCCCATCAAGGTAGGGCCTGTGAGCACCTGCTGGCCCAAGCGTTGGTGCAGCCAGGCATGATCGTGCCTATGAACGTTCATTTTACAACTACCAAAGCCCATATCGTCCTTAGAGGAGGGCAAGTGGCGGAGCTGACCTGTGCTGAAGGCCGGCAGGTAACCGGCAGCTACCCCTTCAAGGGCAATATGGATGTGGAAAAACTGGAGAGTTTAATAAAGAAAAAAGGGCGGGAACGTCTAGTGGCCAAGTTCCAACAGGATCTCGGGCAATTCTAGATCTAAAAAAGGGCGTGTCGCAAGCGACAGCCCTTTCTATTTCAGGCCGTGGTCATACTAGTGCGCCTGTGGCCAACATTTGGCCTTACTCCGTCTCCCCTGTCCCGGTACCGTCGGTAAATTGCCATGCGGAACAACCTATCGTTATATTCCCCCATCTCTTCGATCAGCCCAACTTGATCAAAGCCGCACCGCTGTAACAGGCCGCGGGACCGCGAATTCTTCTCTTCTGTACGAGCCTCCAGAATCCGCAGCTGCATGGTGAAAAAGCCATAATCAATCACTGCTAACAGGGCTTCCCGCATTAACCCCTGTCCTTGATACTGGGGTTTAAGGGCGTAACCTACCTCCCCACTTACCTGGTCGCCCTTTAGATTCCAGATGCAGATAGTACCGATCACTCGGCCAGTGGGACGATGTTCGATACCCCAAACGATCCACACGTTTTCATCAATACCCCGATTCATCTCCCGTATAAACGCGCACGTTTCCTCCAAGCTGGAATCGGGGCGGGTATCGGTATGCACGTGTAGGCGCGGATCGCTCCTCATGGCAAACAAATCGACCGCATCCGCCACTCGAAGCCGCCTTAACTTTAGGTTCTCCGTCTCAATAATGGGAAAGGGGCAGAAGTTAATTTGCAATTAACTCACCTATTCCTCGCTTAGGCAAGGGAGAGGGCGATTTCCATCATCTGTGTAAAGGTCCGCTCCCGCTCTTCCGCCGGCAGGGCTTCTTTAGTAACCAAAGAATCGGAGACGGTTAGGATACAGAGTGCGTTAACTCCGGCGTAAGCAGCGTTCATGTAGAGGGCAGCAGCTTCCATTTCTACTGCTAATACACCCATTTTAGCCCAGCGCTTCCAGGTTTCCGGATCAGCGTCGTAGAAAATATCTGAGGAGAGCACATTCCCCACCTTGACCGGATAGCCTTTGGCATCGGCCACAGCCACCGCCCGCTTCAGTAGATCCCAGGATGCTGTAGGAGCGTAGGTCCCGGGTAAATTAAACTGGCTGGCGTAGTTGGAGTCGGTAGATGCGGACATGGCCAAGATAATGTCGCGCACCTTGATGTCTGGCTGGTAGGCTCCGCAAGAACCAACCCGGATTAAGTTCTTCACCCCATAAAAATGAATCAATTCATAGGAATATATACCGATGGAAGGCATGCCCATGCCCGAACCCATCACCGAGACCGGCTTACCCTGGTAGTAACCGGTATAACCGAGCATGTTCCTGGTGGCATTAAATTGCACCGGATTCTCAAGGAAGTTCTCAGCTATAAATTTCGCCCGCAGTGGATCGCCGGGAAGTAGAACCGTTTCGGCAATCTGGTCTCGTGAATTAGCTGCAATGTGCGGTGTTGGTATCATCCATATAACCTCCTCATGTTTTACCTCTGATAACATTATAAAATTACATCCACTTTCACACAAATAGTTACAAATAGTTATGAAATTAACTACCTCTTCACAGCTAAATAACATTGACCCTATCTGATTAAAATGCTATATTTAACGGGTACAGAAAGATTTGTTTAGCAAAGTATTAGGGAGTTGATGTAATGGCGATAGCAAAACAAGCCGTTGATTTGGAGCAACGAGAAGAACTGACAATTCAAGACGCGCGCCATGATGTTTTACATTTGGCCTGGCCCGCTGTCATAGAACAGCTGTTGGTTCAGGTCTTTAATATGGTTGACATGATGATGGTCGGTGGCGTGGGTCCCGCAGCCATCGCCGCCATCGGCTTGACCAACCAACCCATATTCCTAGCTATGGCGGCCTTCATGGCCTTAAACGTGGGTACTACGGCTCTAGTAGCCCGTTTCATCGGTGCGGGAGAAATTGAGGAAGCTAATACGGCCGCTCGCCAATCGCTGTTAATCATCGTTATCCTTGGAGCTTTAGCTACTGCCATTCTCTATTTCTTCGCCGAACCACTGGTGCTATTCATGGGAGCAAAACCCGATGCGGTCGGCTATGGCGTAGACTATATGCAGACCATCGCCTTAGGTTTTATACCCCAAACCATCAGCATGTGTATTACGGCTATGCTGCGCGGGGCTGGTGATACCCGCACACCGCTCAAGTACAACCTAATCGGTAACGTGGTTAACGTTATCGGTAACTATACCCTAATTAACGGCCACTTTGGCTTCCCCCGGTTAGAAGTATATGGTGCCGGCCTGGCCACCTCCTTTGGACGTCTAGTAAGTATGATTTTAGCTGTATATGCAATTTCTAGTGGAAAATCGGTTCTACGGATTTCGCTGAAAGATAAATTTACTCCCCGCTTTGACCTGATTACACGTGTCGTTAGGGTAGGTGCGCCAGCCATGCTGGAGCAAGTTATTATGCGCTTCGGCATGATCACTTATGTACGGGTTGTTTCCGGCTTAGGCACCATTGTCTATGCCGCCCACCAAATCGGCATGAATATATTGGGACTTTCTTTCTCCCCGGGCATGGGCTTCAGTATGGCCGCCACATCCCTGGTGGGACGCAGCCTGGGGCGCAAGCGACCCGACTGGGCAGAAACCTACGGCTGGCAGACCCGGTTTATCGGTAATATGGTAGCCGCCTTTATGGGTGTGGTTTTCTTCTTCGGCGGCGGATTCCTAGCATCGCTGTACACCGATGACCCAGAGGTCATCAAGAATGCGGCTACTGTGCTCAAGATAATCGCCCTTGTACAGCCGCTACAATCAACACAATTCATCCTCGCCGGGGCTCTGCGTGGAGCTGGAGACACCCGCTGGCCTCTCATATCCACCTTGGTTGGTGTGGTGTTTGTGCGCGTGGCGCTGGCGAAACTATTCGTTAACGTGCTAGGACTAGGTCTCATCGGTGCCTGGTTGGCTACCGCCATCGACCAATGTACCCGCTCGGCCTTTATCTACTTCCGGTACCGCTCCGGCCACTGGAAGGCTGTTAAGGTATAATTTGCAATAGACGACTAAAGGGGCTGTTCGCAGAATGTGGCTTTTGCGAACAGCCCCGTATTTTTTAAGGCTGCGGTCATACTAGACGCCCAACGGGCTGGGCGTATGGCCGATGGCCCGGTAGCCAACGCCCAGGGACTAAGAAACTCCAATGCGCTCCCGCTTACGGTTAGGGGCGTCGCCGTAAGGCTTTGCCAGGCAAGTGCTCCGTCTGCTCCCCTTGGTCAATAACCACTTGTCCATTCACAATCACATAGTGGATGCCCTCCGCGTGGCGATGGGGATCAACGAAGGTGGCCCTATCGCAGATCTTATTCTCATCAAAGATGGTTATGTCCGCATAGCAGCCGGGGCGCACCAAACCTCGATCCCACAGCTGGAAGCGGGCTGCCGTTAGGCCACTCATCTTGTGCACCGCAGCCTCCAGCGTTAGCACACCCCGCTCCCGCCCATAATGACCTAGCACCCGTGGGAAGGTACCGTAGGCCCTGGGGTGGGGCTTCCCCTTAGACAAGGGACCACTGGTGGCTAAGGCACTGGCGTCGGAGCCAATCATCACCAGAGGATGCCGCATCACCAACTCCACATCTTCTTCACACATGGCAAAACGCACCATCCCCACATCGAAATCCTCCGCCAGCAACAAGTCCAGTGCCGCCTCCAAGGGGGATTTACCGGTCATAGCGGCAATTTCCTCCATATTCTTCCCTTCAAACCGCTTATTCTCTTCCTTAGCACAGGAAGCCACCAGTATCCAATCCCAACGGTGCCCTTGGGCAGCGATCTCCTCTCGTATTTGGGTCCCTAACTGGGGGTCCAGCAGCCGCTGCCGCATGGCTTCCACTCCATCGGCGTGGGCCCACTGGGGAATGATCACTTTCAGGCCGGTGGAAGTGGCAAGGTAGGGATATTGATCTAGAGTAATGTCAACGCCGGCGGCTCGCTTAGAGTCAATTAGTGCCAACGTATCCTTGACCTTGCCCCAATTGGCTTCACCGCTGGTCTTGTGGTGGGAAATATGTACAGGAATTCCAGCCTGCTCACCAATGGTAATAGCCTCAGTAACCGCTTCCAGTAGGTTTTCACCTTCGTTCCGCAAATGGGTGGCATAGATGCCGCCATGGGCGGCCACTACTTTGGCGATAGCCACTAGCTCGCTGGTATCGGCATAAGAACTGGGTGGATAAATCAACCCGCTGGAAAATCCGAAAGCCCCCTCTTGCATTAGGGTTTCCGCCAATTGACACATGGCTTCCAATTCGTCGGCAGTCGCTGGGCGGTTCGCCATCCCCATCACCCGCCGTCGCACATTGCCGTGGCCAAAAAGCGGCACCACATTAACGGCTATTCCCTGCTTTTCTAAGAGGCTTAAATAATCATCCATGCTCTGCCAGTCGTAAGCAGCGCCATCCACCCGCGGCGCCGCCGACGTGCCACACTGGCCGATTACCTCCGTTGCTACCCCCTGAAACACTTTACTTTCCGCCTTGGGATTGATCAGCAGGGCTTCATCCGAATGGGAATGGGCATCGATAAAACCGGGAGCCACCACCAAGCCCGCCGCATCAATTACCCGCTTGGCCGCTCGATTACCGATGGGGCCCACTGCCACAATCTTCTCCC
>JAAYGE010000057.1 GCA_012727835.1 Bacillota bacterium | reverse complement strand
GTTTCTAAGAAGGCGCGAATAACCGAAAGGTTGGCCGCCAGGCCCCGGGTGTCATCGCAGATACCCGGGGCATAAATTTTGCCATCCTTCTCCACCGGTGTAACGTCGGTGCCAAAGGGAAAGACCGTATCCAAATGGGCTTCCAAAAGAACTGTCGGTCCCTGGCCCTTACCCGGTAATTTGCCTAAGACATTGCCATGGCCATCGATGTGCACATCCTGTAGCCCCAGTTCACGCAGGCGTCTGGCGTAATCTTCCGCCCGGGCCTGCTCATGAAAGGTGGGAGCTTCAATAACCACTATCTCCTTTTGTTCCTCAATGGCCCGCTCCTGATCGGCCTCAATAAAAGCTAACCCCTTCTGGACACTTTCCAAGCCCATTAACTGCTCAAATACCTTTACTATGTGGGGATCTACCCGATAATCACTCATGTGTTTCCACCTACCTTTTAAACCTGCATTAATTGCCACTTACCTTGATAATAACGCACACCGAATACAAGCGCCCGTACTGCTTGATCGGCAAAGAGGCCAATCCAAGCACCGACTAAGCCCCAATTGAGCACTTTGACAAATAGGTAGGCCAGGCCCAGACGGGCTACCCAGATACTGAGACCGGTGCCGTACATGACGAAGCGGGTGTCTCCCGCCCCGCGCAATGCACCGGCGGCGACTCGGGCTATGGCCATCAACGGCTGGGCAAAGGCCATAATGCGTAATACTCTTGCCCCTTCTTCGATAACCTGCGGCTCATTGGTAAAGAAACCCACGAAGGGTTCGGCAAAAAAGAAGAGTAGAATACCCATGGTTCCCATGAAGGCGATGGCTAGCTTCATGGTCAACCAGCCGGCCTCCCGGGCCACTTTGGGCTGTCGCGCCCCTAGGTTTTGCCCTATTAGGGTGGTAGCAGCCACCGCGAAGCCAAATCCGGGCATAAAAGAGATGGATTCGGCCCGTAGAGCTATCTGGTGGGCTGCATAGATGTTAGTCCCCTAACTGGTAATAATGGATGTAAAAAATACTTGGGCACCTCGCATCATAGCCTGTTCACCGGCCGCCGGCAGGCCAATATTGAGTACCCGCTTCAATATGGGCCAGTTAATACGGTTATCACCACGCCAAGTTACGCGCACACTGGAGCGCCCCTTAACCAAAACAGCCATCATGATGGCAGCACCCACGGCACGGGCAATCATGGTTGAAAATCCGGCCCCAGCTGCCCCCATGGCGGGCATGCCTAGCTTTCCATAGATAAATACCCAGTTAAGGGCTATGTTTATAATGTTGACAGTAGCATTGGCATACATTGAAGTTAAAGTGTCGCCACAGCCCCGCAGAATACCGGTGGCAATCATCAGCAGAATGGCGAAAATGACTGAGATGGCCTTCCACCGCATGTAGCCGATACCTACCTCGATTACATCCGGCTCGGCTCCTAACAGTTGCATACCGGCGGCAGGAAACATTACGCCTATCCCCGCTAAAACAAAGGCGATTATTAAAGCTAAGATTAGCGACTGGCGGGCGGCCAAATTGGCACCCTCAATGTCATCGGCACCCACCATGTGGGCCACCAACACGGTTGTCCCGGTACGCAAAGCTGCAAAAACGGTGAGGGCCAACATATATATCTGGTTACATAGCCCAACCGCCGCTATGGCCGCCGGACTGAGCCGGCCCACCATGGCCACGTCGGCAATGCCGACGGTAGATTGCATAGCCATTTCCACAATTACCGGCCCCGCTAACAGGAGCACCGCCTTTAATAAATTCTCCTGGGACCGGCGGGCTAGCTCGGATCGTCCCTCAGCCTTCTGTAAATTGGTTACAGGCAATGGCATCTCTCCTTCTCTCTTTAGTCCCTAGTTCTCTAATATGATTTATTTCGTTACCAGTAACAAAATACCTGCCGCCGATTTGGATATCC
>JAAYGE010000056.1 GCA_012727835.1 Bacillota bacterium | reverse complement strand
CACCACCCCCTCGGCACCCACACTGACTGTGGTATAAGTGCCCACTGGCGCTCCCAACTCTTCAACGGTGACACTACCATCGGCCCGGATTCCTCCTCCGCGAAAGGCTCCCCGAACGGTAACGTCCCCCCCCGCTTGCACATGGGAATGGTCGTTGCACTGGCCTAAAATCTTCACACTTCCGGTAGCCGTAACAGTTGAATTTAGCAAACTATTTACCCGCACGTCTCCCTGGGCAGAACTGGTGTCTCGAATTGCTGACCGCCATTCCTGGCATTTGCGCAGCAGCGATTCTACCTGGCCCAGCTCCAGCCCCCTGTTGCCCCGCAACTTAGTGACCAGTTGCTGGGCAAACTCCTCCAAAGCTTGGGTGTTTAAGCGGGACGGCAACTGGCCCGCCCTTTGCTGAAACTCCTTAACCAGCTCGGGAATAGCTTGGCATTTATGTTGCAATAGCAGCTGAATTACTTGGGGGGTGGAAACGACAGCGCCGTGCATCCGCAACTGCTTGACACAAATAACAAGCTTTTCCAACTCCAAAACCAGCGCATCGAGAACATCGAGAAATCTACCCACAATGGCCAAGGGCCCACCGGCCACTAGGGTGGAGGATAATACGTTCCCCCATACGTGGATGGAGCCGCCGGCTTGTACCGTGGCCGCCGATACCAATCCCTGCACCAACACATCTTCGTTAGCGTTTACCAGCATGCCCTCTAGCACGTCGCCCAAAATGCGAATATGCCCGGAAAAATTGAGGTTGCCCGACTCCAAATCCACATTGCCCCGATGCACCAGCACCGGCTCAATGCTAACCGACACCCAGTGGCCCTTGCTAGCTATTACCGGCCGTCCCGGTTCAACAGCGACGATCTCTGTCTCATTATGTAGCTCTACTCCTCTACCTAGCCGCAAAATGACATCGGCCGGTTGCTTAGGCAATACGGGTTCACCCTTTACCGAAAGGCCGCTACTGCCCAAAACCGGCGGATGTTTGCGAGCTAACACGGCTCCCTTTACTACCGAGTTGATAGTAAACCGTTCCCTAAAATCAACTCTCTCCGAATCATCAACACTATTTTCATATCGGGGTTCGGTCAAACAGAATAGTTCTACATATCCATCCTGGCTGGGTGTGGGTGGAACTCCTTCGGCCACCACCACCTCACCGCTGACCGCCTTTTCCGCAATCTGGCGACAAAGATGCCAATTAACCCCTTGTTTAATACCGAGCCTTTGCAATGCTTCCACCAACTCCGCAAAGGTTACCGGGCTAAAAAAGCTCTCTTCCTTTTCGGCTCTAAGACGCAGGACCCTACTAGGTGGAGAGTCACATAATTTATAGGTTCGTATTACTCGGGGCTTTAGCTTAATCACGGCCCTTACTTCATCATCGATCAGTTCGATCCGCCATTTGCCGGCGATCTCCTCCTGGCAGGTTTTGATGCTTATCTTATCTTCATCGGTTACCTGCTGGGGTGCCCGTATCACTTTACCATTTACCCTTACTTCAATGCCTGGGCAGGGCACTAGAATGGGGAAAGGCCCCTTTTCCGGATGCCTAATTATTAATTGACCGTTGCGAACAGCGGCATAGGTTGCTTCTCTATCAACACCCAATTCAATTCGGCCCCTACGCAAGGTTTGCCAATTACCCCGTACGCATGATGTAGCCGCCGGCTGGGAAGCCTCCCGTAAGGCAACCCGAACCACGGCCTTCCGCCCCCCTATGCCGAGAACACCCGGTTCCCCCCAATCAACCACTTGCACATCCACCTCATTTTCCCGGGCGTTTAAAGTCTCTAGAGCCTGAGCAATCGCATCATCAATCGAATTGCCACTGACTATTAGTGCATCCATTTTTCGCCCCCCTTTAAATTGTTCTCTTTACCTAATTCTATCTGGGTATGTAGTCCTATAGATATAGTACTTTCGACCTAGACCCTAAGCCCTAGCGGAAGCAAGCACCAAAAATTCAGGGGGCGGTCAAAATAAAGAGCTGTTCGCAAAACAGTATTGCGAACAGCCCCCAGACACTACAGCTTATTTTCCCGCATGAACTGGGCATTTGTGCCGTTGATGCGTAGAAATTGTTCCCTTGCCGCCTGGCCAATGGCCTCCGGGAACTTAGCCACGGCAGCCAAGCACTCGCTTTCATCGATGGTTAGGAAGGTACCGTCTTTATATATGACCCGGCCGTCTACCGCCACCAGTGCCACCTCATCGCCCCTAGCACTATAGACCAGGTTGGGAACAATGTTCCGCATAGGCTGGGTATACACCGGCATCATGGTGGGCTTTTGCAGATCGATAGCAATAAAGTCGGCCCGTTTCCCCACCTCTAAAGAACCAACCAGCTCACCTAAGCCTACCGCGCGCGCCCCTTCAATAGTGGCCATACGTAACGCACGCCAAGCGGGTAGCACCTCCGGATCTTGATACTTGATCTTATTAAATAGGGCCACCAATTTCATCTCATTGATGATGTTATGACAATTGTTACCCGGTGCCTGATCGGAGCCGAGGGCCACATTGCCGACGGCATCTTGGAAGGCCTTGGAGGGAGGCACTATGCCATCGATGATGCCGATAGAACCGGGACAGACTACCATAGAAGCACCACTTTCAGCTACGACTCTGGCCTCTTCTTCGCTGGCATCGGTGAGATGTACGGCAATTAGGGTTTCATCTAGGTAGCCGATTTCCTGCAACCAGGCAATAGGCCGCTTACCATATCTTTGGACTACTTGATAGGTCTCCCGGTCACCCTGTTGGGTATGCATATGTATCTTGGTTTGCCTTTCTTTGGCCAGGCGCTGCACCTTCAACAGCAAATCTTTGCTCAAGAAGTCGGCTCCCTGGGGCCCAAACAGTACTTTAATACGTCCATTGCCCCGGTTATGCCACTTGTCAAAGAGCTCCAGGTTAGCTTGCAAGGTGGCCTCACCGCGGGCCGGATCAAATTCGTATAATTCCCCAGGAGCGTAAACCCGCGATTTAGCTTCTCTAATGGTACAGGTAATATTTCCCCTAGCACCCAACTGATAGATGAAATTGCAAACCGGCTCCATATGGGTGGAGTAGTCCCCCAGTGTGGTGGTACCTGCCTTGACAGCTTCGATAATAGCTAACTTGCTACCGGCCAAGTTGGCCTCAGCTGTGGTCACCGCGCTAAAGGGTTGCAGGCCATACATCATCCAGTATTTGGTGTCTTGAGCCAGGCCCCGTAAAATTGCTAGCGATGTGTGCATATGGGCGTCAATGATGCCGGGAAAGATGGCATGATGCTTGAGTTCTAATACTTCCTCCGCCTCATACTCCAAATCAACCAAGTTGGAGTCCACTAGGGCTACAATTTTGCCCCTATCCACCACCATGGCCACACCTGATTTGTAGCCAACCCCTTCCCCTTCCATGGTAAAGAAGTGGGGTGCCTTGACTATCATATCGACCTTTTGCAATTCACTCACCCTTTCTACTACTGGGCTTCTTTCTTCGTATACCAAACAGCAATAGCGGTACGGTTGGGCAAATTTAATTTGCGCAGGATATTGGACACATGGGTTTTTATGGTTTTCTCGCTTAAATTTAGCTGAGCGGCAGCGGTTTTATTACTCTCACCGGCAGCTATTAGTTGGGCAACTTCCATTTCCCTCGGTGTAAGCGGGTTTTCCACCTTGTTTTCCTGGGGCTGGGGCATATCTGCTAATTTCCCCCATAAGTGAACAAAGTGGGACAAAAAATCGATGCCCAAATCTAATAGCTCGGGCACCAGCCCCTCCACCTCTGAACCTTTGGCGTACACATAGGCAACGACCAAGCCCCCATGTTCCAGAGGGATTCTCACAAGGTCAGGAATGTCTTCCTCCTCATAACAATCAGTGAAGCCAATTCGCACCCAACTTAATCCCCACAATACCGAAATCAAAGCTTCGATATCGGCCAGCGTTTCCAGATCAAACTCGGCTAAACGATCAACCAGCTGGGCTTGACCTCGCAATTGGCGTTTAGCCCGTAAGAGGCTTTCATTGGACTGGGCTAGGGCAGCCCACACGGAACTGTGCCGTTTCACCAAAGTCAACAGCTCGCGGGTATGGGGACTATGGAGGTAATCTCGCTGGGCGAAAGCTATTTTCAACACAGCAATCATGTTGTTTCCCCAACCTAAAGGCAGATAAATAGCGCTATAGCCGGCCAATTGGGGCAATATATGGCTAGGCACCCCCGGATCTTCGGCCAAATTGTCCAGGATACCCTCTTGCCCATCTAGTAAGCATTTGCCCCAAATTCCGGCCAGAGGCAGCTCTTCCGGCACATCTTCTGGGCAGTTACCTATCCGGGCCACCAGCCGTCCGGTGCCGGCGGGTGTCTTGATCCGGAGCACCGCCATCGTTACGCCGGGAATTGCATCGACTAACTCCCCGATATGCCGATAACAGTCCGCACTGGTCAGTTGTCCATCGGGCAGACGGGCCCTTTCAATCATGGCCACAAAATCTGGCTCATAATAGGCGCTAACCTGTCCCTGCAGATATTGCCACAAAAGACGCTGAATAGATTCAAAATCCCTTTTCGTCGAAGTCCCGGGATGCCGCTCCGACCCTATACCTGTGAGCAACGCTAATTCCATTCCGGCTACGCTGAAGCGGGATCCTATTAGGGAACAATCTTGCAAGCCAATTTGCTCCGTAACTCCGGCGGGAAGGGTGTTTAGCTGGTCCTTAATGGTTAACCAATGGCTAGCAAACCATTCACTGTTATCACTGGTAGTAACGATAATCGTCCCCGTCCCCCCCATCTAGCAAGGTGAGAGAGGCCCCCAAACGGGCAGATAAGGCTTCGAGGAGAGTTTCTAATCCCCTATTATCAACAAAGCTAAAAAGTCTATGTTCTTGTCCTATCAATTTGACCACCCTCTTTGTCAAGATATAACTCGGGCGTTAATTATAGTATATTTAACCGGATTAGCCGTCTACAATTGTCTTAAAATTGCCAGCTGCCTACCACTTATAGAAGCATTTGCCGTCTTCCTACAGTTCTCCTGCCACAGTATATAAACAAACCACCCTGGACCAATACTTGCCATTGAAGAATAGGGCCATTCTTAGCAGAAGGTTAACATCCCATCCCTAGCTAAGGAGACCACTCCAAGATATACTTAATACATCACGGGGCCGGAGGTAAATAGGATAAGGGCCGGTCACGGCCGCAAAGCAACTATAAAGGTGGTGCAAAATATGGAACGAGATTATGTAGAGGCTTTCATAGAGATACCTAAGGGTAGCAGCAACAAATATGAATACGACGAGGAACGCAAAGTGTTTGTATTGGCCCGCCCACTTTTTTCGCCCATGTTTTATCCGGCAGACTACGGATTTATCCCCAATACCCTGGCGGACGACGGTGACCCCTTGGATATCATGGTCTTAATGGCCAACCCGACTTTTCCCGGCTGTCTAATTAAGTGCCGGGTCATCGGCATGTTCCTCATGTCCGATGAAAAGGGGCATGACGAAAAGATTATCGCTGTGCCGGTTAATGACCCCCGCTACGCGGAGATTAAGAAAGTGGATGATATGGGCCCCCATCTAAAGCTAGAATTCGAACACTTTTTCTCCGAGTATAAACAGCTGGAGGGAAAGAAGGTTTCGGTGGAGGGATGGGCGGATCGCACGCGGGCCCTGCAAGCGGTGGCGAAGGCAAAAGCCAACTTCATCGAGGCGAAAGGGAACAAACAAAATTAGTAATAGGGGCGTCGCCGAGTTGCAAGGCGACACCCCTTTTTAACTACTTTCGAGTCTTACTCGGTACGCAAGGCAGCAACCGGATCCTTTCTTGCCGCTTGAGCAGCAGGGATTAAACCGGCCACCAAAGTCAGCCCCATGCTAATGAGCACCAATACGATGGCCCCCTTCCAGGGCAGGACGGCAATACCGGAAACGCCTGTTAAAGAGGTAAGTATACTATTGGTCGGTATCAGCAATAGTAGGGAGATACCGATGCCAATGAGGCCGGCTGCAAAACCGATAATCAGGGTCTCCGCATTGAAGATATTGGCAATGTTGCGCTGCGATGCGCCAATACTGCGCAGGATGCCAATCTCTTTCGTTCGCTCCAGAACCGAGATATAGGTGATGATGCCGATCATAATAGACGATACTACCAGAGAAATGGCCACAAAGCCGATCAACACGTAGCTAATCATGTTGATGATGGTAGTTATCGAAGAGATCATCTGGCCTACAATATCCGTATAACTGATGGTCATATCTTCTCGCCCCGCCGCTATCTGAGCAGCGTTATATTCATCAATAATGGCCTCAATCTCGTCTTTGGCCTGGAAAGAGAGCGGGTAAAGGTTAATGACCGCCGGCCGCTCCTTGTCTACCACCCCTATGGCCTTGAGGTTATCTTCATAGGAGGCGGAGCCACCGGCGCGGGCGCGAATCTGCTCCCCAAAAATGCGCAAAATCTCTTCCTCTGGCATAGCCAAGCTCATGGCCTGAAATTGCTGCTGTTCCTGGGGCGACAACTGGCCTATGAACTCTTGAATATCCTCCATGGTCAGGCTTTCCACATAACTATCGATATCAAATGGCAAATTGGTGAAGACATTCGTTTCTGGATCGGCCAACTGCGCTTTGGCAATTTCGCTGTTATTGTTGCCTTGCACCACGTAGTCGGTCAGGGCAGAGGTATAAGCAACGGTACCGGTTATGGAAGCGGCTCTTACCTCCGGTTTTGGCCGCAGTATACCCACTACTTCTAGTTCTAAAGCATCGTTGATCAGGTCAACCATATATTGCTCATCATCGCGCATATCCTTCCAGGTGTCAGTCGCCTCATCATATTGATAGTAGTCGGCGTTGAGTACCAATTTGAAAGTGGTGCCTAGAATCTCTTCATAGGTAAAGGATACCTGTTCCGGCTTCTCCACCTCTTCGCCGTCGGCTACCGCCTCGGCCATTGCCTTGTATTCTTCCGGGTCCATCAGCCCGATGGCGTAGAGAGCCATATCGCTGATCTCGTTGTTCCGATCCACCACAATTACTACTTCGTCGTGGGCATCTTCAGCTGGGAAACGTCCGGCTAGCACGTCATATTGTGACTCCAGCAACGCCCTATTGCCCAGCATCTCTTGAAAAACGCTAAAATGCCCCACGCCACTCATGCCTGGCATACCAAAGCTACCTGCGCGTCCTCTGCCACCTCTAGTAAACAACTCGCTAGGGTTAAGCTGGAGAACACCGTCGGTGGTATCCGAACTGTAAATCTGTAAATCCAGATCATATCCGTATTGAATCGAGGAGACATAATCGAGGATATCGGTTTGTCCGCTCTCGATGTAGTCCTTAAAAGCCCTTAAATCATTGGTTTTCGTTACCGTACTCATGGAGGATAGTAGATTGGTAGCAATATTATTGGAATAGACCTTGTCCCGATCATGTTCCACCTTATCGGGCCTATTTTGCTCCATCTAAGTAGAGATCATGGAGTTCATATCCACGCTTTCGCGTTCAATACTGATCGGATACGTAGATAAGGTATCTTTCTGTACGTCCCGAATATAGGCATTCATACCACTGGAAAGGGCTAATATCAGCGCGATACCGATAATGCCAATGCTACCGGCGAAGGAGGTGAGGATGGTTCTAGCCATTTTCGTTCGCAAGTTATTCAGGCTCAAGGACAGAGCCGTAAGAAAGGACATGGATGTCCTGCCCATACTTTTGTGCTCTGGCTCTGACCTATCCTCCTCATCGAGTATGTAGGGATCCGAGTCGTCAATTACCCTCCCGTCGCGCAAGCGTATGATGCGAGTTGCGTATTTGTTGGCCTACTCCGCATTATGGGTCACCATGATGACCAGCCGATCTTGGGCCACTTCCTTAAGCAAATCCATAACCTGCAGACTTGTTTCGCTATCCAACGCGCCTGTAGGTTCATCGGCCAGCAGGATATCCGGGTTGTTCACGAGAGCACGGGCAATAGCCACTCGCTGCATTTGCCCTCCCGACAGTTGATTAGGCTTCTTGTGGAGCTGGTCACCCAGACCTACCTTCTACAGCGCTTCCTTGGCCCGCCGGGTGCGTTCCGCCTTGGAAATACCAGAAAGGGTCAATGACAGCTCCACATTGGCCAGTACGGAAAGATGGGGAATTAGGTTATAGCTTTGAAAGACGAAACCGATAGTATGGTTGCGATAAGCGTCCCAATCCCGATCGGTGTACTGTTCGGTTGATATACCATTGATGATGATATTGCCACTGTCGTAACGGTCAAGCCCACCAATAATATTTAATAGCGTCGTTTTGCCCGATCCGCTGGGCCCCAGAATGGCAACAAATTCGTTGTCTCGTAAATTCAACGTCACGTCATCTAGGGCCGTTTGCACCAAATCGCCGGTGATATATCGCTTGCTTACATTCTTTATCTCTAGCATTCCAAAACTCCTTATCATCCATTTCCAACTTCAGCATTCCCCTAGAGCACGAGAAAATGCTCAAGCTAACTGACTGACCGGTCAGTCAGACCTATGGTTAGTATAAGCTTTCTACTATCCAAAAGCAAGGAAGCAGCCCTTTGAGTTCTGTTCACCTTTCGTAACCAAAATTAAAGGGGCTGTCGCAAAACAGTTTTGCAACAGCCCCAGCCTATCGGCGCATCATAAACCATTTATCTCCTGGTCTAAAGCCACCTTTCTCATAAAACCCATTGGCGATACCGCTGAGCCGGATACTGCTTGCTTTGGGCCGGCAGCGGGCCACGGTGGCGGCTACAAGCATGTGCCCAATCCCCCTGCCTTGATAGGCAGGATGGACAAAGAACCAGTCCAAATCTGCCTCCCGGATCAGCACGGTAGAGTTCCTGCATCCGGGCAATAAACTCTTGTTTTTCACTAAACATATTTGCTACCCTCTCGTACCGCCAGCCTGCTTAACTCGTGCTGCTGGAGAAAAGCCCGTACCCACTCGGGATTAGTCTTGCTATAATCCCGCAGGGCCCAACCGATAGCTTTTTGAATAAAAAACTCTTGGTCGTCCCGATTTTCTAGAATAGCTCGTTCCAGCCAGTGGGTATCGGTGGCGTCTTTCCATAGCAGTTGTAGGGTTATAGCCACCCGCCGCTGCCAAATAGATTCGCTGGCCAGTAAAACCTGCATCACCTGGTCCAGATATTCTCTATGTTCCTTCACCCATAGAGACATGGGCTTACGCAACGCATCCACCGAATCCCACCAGGCATTCCTATCAATCAGTGGGTACATAAATTGAAACTCGTCATAAGTAAAGCGGCGATAGTTGCGTTCTAGCAAATCGATGGCCAGATAATGGCACTCCCGCTGGGGCTGTTCATACAACTCTTCAACTAATGCCAACACCTCATCCAGGGGAGCTGTTCTCGAATCCTTCAGTAACTGCCTAGTAAGAGCTCGCCGTTCCGGCTGATTGATACCGAAAAAGACAAACCTATTCTTCATGTAGGCCGCCATCTGTTGGGCCTTCTCCGGGTCAGCCACCTGCTGGAAAAGGGCGAGAATATCAGCTGAACAGGTAAACATAGAATCGCCTCCCTGGTTCTATGTAGTAATTATATCCGACCCTTTTTGGAACAGGATTGGTTGGATCAGAGGGTAGGTCAGCGATTCGGGTAGTTGGGCTGACAAAGCTACCTGTCCAATTTCCGACTGGGGCAGTGGGGCAAACTCCTCGATTTCCGCATAGAATACGCGACCAAAGGTGGTGACTTGTCCTTGTATACGGGTCACCGAATAATCAAATAGGGGGCGCATGATGAAGGATTTGGCCCCCGTCTCCTCCCACAGCTCCCGCGCTGCCGCCTGACTAAGCGACTCATCAGCTTCGCGGCGCCCGCCGGGCAGTTCCCAGGTTTCCCGCTTCTTATGCTTCACAAAGACCCACTTTTCTTGAAACTTGGCCACTACTGCCACGAACTGTATGGCCTCATCGGCTACGGCTCCTAGATGAAGTATGTCTGTGCGCAATGCTTGACCACCTCTTAACAAGAAGGCCAGTTGAGAGGAACCAAAATCTCAACTGGCTCGCAACTATTCAGGCTGAGAAAGTATCCTATTTATGCAAATATATTTTGCCCACCTTAGCCATCTTGGCGATTCTTTCTTCCGCCATCCGGTTGGCTGCCACATGGGTCGGAATGTCATCTCTCTTAGCGATAGCGAGCAGCCGCTTAACGCTGTCATAGATGTTAGCAGCCCGACTCATGGCCCTATCCTTATTATAACCTTTCAGCTCTTCGAATACATTGATCACGCCACCCGCATTTATCACGAAGTCGGGTACGTAGAGTATTCCCTTTTCTTTTAGCATGTCGCCATGCTTGTCTTCGGCCAACTGGTTATTGGCAGAGCCAGCAACAATCTTGCATTTGAGCTGTTCAACGGTGAAATCGTTTATACTCGCGCCCATGGCACAAGGAGCAAAAATGTCACACTCTACCGAATAGATTTCGTCGGGAGCAACAGCGGTGGCGCCCATTTCGTTAACCACCTGCTCGATTCTCTCTTTCTTAATATCGGTAACAATCAACTTGGCTCCGGCATCATGGAGGAATTTGCAGACATGATAGCCAACGGCACCTAGTCCTTGCACGGCTACAACTTTACCCGTCAGGTCATCACTGCCGTATACCTCGTTAGCAGCTGCTAAAATACCTCTAAACACACCAAAAGCTGTTACAGGAGATGGGGCGCCGCTCTTGCCTTCCAAGCCGACGACAAAATCGGTCTCATCGTTGACATAGGCCAAGTCTTGGGTCTTGATGTTCATATCTTCTGCGGTTATGTATCTGCCACCCAGGCCTTCAACGAATCTACCGAAAACCCTAAACAGCTCTTCACTCTTTAATTTATCCGGATCCCCAATTATAACTGCCTTGCCGCCCCCTAAATTGAGGCCGGCGGCCGCACTCTTATAGGTCATACCGCGAGCTAGCCTTAAAACGTCAACAATTGCATCCTCTTCCGATTCATAATTCCAGAAACGAGTACCGCCTAACGCCGGGCCTAAGGTTGTATCATGGATAGCTATGATAGCCTTAAGACCGGTGCTTTTGTCCTGGCAAAAAACCAATTGCTCATAATCGTATTGTTCTAACAATTCAAATATCCTCACCAATAGTCCTCCTTTGCAATTTATTTGAAAAATCTCCTTTCATTTATTCATTATAAATCTATACCCAAAAGTATGCAATAAAGTGTTTTCATAGAGGGTATCGGATGGGGCTTAGCGAAAGCTTGAGGGACCAATAGGCAAACTAAGGAGTGAACAAATTGAAAGGATTGAATCTGCGAAGCGAGATTATGGAGCTTATTTCCACCGCTGTATCTAAATCGCAACGTCCGGAACTTTTCCGCCAACCCTTGGTGGGTTTTTCGGCTGCTGATGATCCTTGCTATGGACAACTAACAGAAATTGTTGGTCCCTGGCATCTGCGCCCCCAGGATATTCTGCCGCAGGCAAAAACCATCGTCTCCTTTTTCATCCCCTTTTCTGAACAAGTGGTGTTGAGCAACCGCGGGCAAGACCGTCCTTCGCCCGCCTGGGCCGAGTCCTATGTAGAAGCCAATAAGCTTATAAACCACATTTCCGAAGAGATAATTGACTTTTTACAGAGCAAGGGGATCGGGGCGGCCACTGTCAGGGCTACGCACACCTACGACGAGAGCACTCTTCAGGCCGGCTGGTCCCACAGAAGTGCGGCCTATATTGCCGGCTTGGGCAGATTTGGCGTCAATCGAATGCTGATCACCCCCGTAGGCTGTGCCGGTAGATATGGCAGCGTCTTTATCGAAGCAGAAATCACACCCGACACCCGCCCCCAGGACGAGTACTGTCTCTATTACCAAGATGGTAGCTGTCTGGACTGCATCGCCGTCTGCCCCGTAAATGCCCTAGGGGTTGATAGCTTCGAAAAATTTACCTGCCATGCCCGCCTTCTGGAGAACGCGGGAGCCTTTACCGACATGGGAAGATGCGACGTCTGCGGCAAATGTGTTGTCGCCGGGCCCTGCGCCATCATAAAAGAATAGGCAGGGCCTACGCCTACTGGCGTAAATGGCCACTGCCATAGAGAAAAAACTTGCGCCTTAACAGGTGTTGGGGGCCGATGGGACCACCGCAGGGCAGAAATTGGGTACTGATACCCATTTCTCCGCCATAGCCGAATTGGATGCCGTCGGTAAGACGGGTAGAGGCATTTAAACAGGCCACGTTGGCCTCCACCTCCAGCAGGAAACGCTCTGCATTCTGCTGGTCCGCGGTGATAATGCACTCCGTATGGGGTGTACGATAGGTGTTGATGTGATCAATAGCCGCATCTAAATCGTCAACTATTTTTACTGCCAACACAGGAGCAAAGAATTCAACTTCCCAATCGCTCTCTACTGCTGGCTGCATTGATTCCGCATATTTGAGGGCCCGGCTACACCCTCGCAAAGCCATCCCCTCTGCCTCTAGCTGGGCCAGCAAGTCACTTAAGAACTCTTCCGCCCAAGCAGCGTGCACCAGCAACGTTTCCGCCGCATTGCAAGCTAAGGGACGAGGCACCTTGCTGTTGCGGACGATATCCAGCGTCATTTGATAAGGGGCACTGGCATCAATAAAGATGTGGCAATTGCCAGGACCGGCAACCAGCACAGGGACTGTGGCCTGCCGGCGAATGGCGGCACTGGCAGCATAGCCGCCCCGCAAGATGAGTAGTGAGACATATTTCTCGGCCTGGCTCAACCAGTAGGTAGCTTCAAAACCCTCCTGCGTGACCAGCTGGATGCAATCGGCGGACAACCCTTTCTCCACCAGAGCTCGTCTGATCAGATCAACGATCACCGTATCCGTATTTACACTATAGTGGCTGCAGCACAGGAGCAGAGCGTTGGCCGTCCTCAGACAGATCCCCGCACTGTCACAAACCACCGATGGGCGAGCCTCATAAACCATAGTCACAACGCCTAAGGGTACCAGACGCTGCTCTCGTCTCAGGCCGCTAGGCTCATGATAGCTCTGGCAAACCCGGTTTACTGCATCGTCATGATTGGCCATACGCTCTAAACTAAAGGCCATGGCTTCCACATCGTCGGCCGACTTTAGGGCCAGTATCCCTTGGCGTGTTAAATCTAAACCTTTCTGCTGGGCCAGCTGTAAATCTAACTGATTAGCTTGCAAAATGCCATCTACGTGCTGCCGTATTAAAATAGCCGCTCGCTTCAATACTGCAGTGCGCTGAACTGCCGGCTTTAATGCCAGCTCCCGTGCGGCTGCCTTAGCCGCAATCGCCTGCTGTTCTACCTTCCTCATCCGCTCTCGCCTCCAGAAAAAATCTATAAGCCGCAATCAATTCTTTGCTGTATCCGTGCCGGGCTTGCATATAAAAGTCGGCAAAGTGTAACTCCTCGACCAACTTTCCTGCCGCTAGAACCGCAATTCTGTCCCACTTATCATAGGAAAAATCTAAGTCATGCATGATCATAATGAGCACAATGCCCCTATCGGCTTTGATGCGATGTAAGAGATCAAAAATATCTAGGGTGCTTTGCCTATCCAACATGGACGTGGCTTCATCGGCAATCATCACCTGAGGATTAGGAATCAGTGCACGAGCGATACAAACCTTCTGTCGCTGCCCACCGGATAGCTCCCCCACCGGCTTATCTAGATAGGGAACCAAACTTGCATCCACGTAGCTCAAAGCCTCTCGTCCCGGCGTATACGGCCAGCGGTTACGCCGACAAATACGTTCTGTTTCCGCAAACACTTTTTCTACTGTAAACTTCGGCTCTAGCACACTGTAGGGATCTTGAAAGATATATTGAATACGGGCGCAATCGGCGAAGGAGCGCTGCCGGAAGCTGCCCGCTAAAGGACGCCCGGCCAAGTTCACCTCCCCGGTGTCGGGCTTTTCCATGCCCGCGATAACTTTAGCAATTGTAGTCTTGCCGCTACCGCTTTCCCCCACCAACACCAAGCTTTCACCGGCAGAACAATTAAGGTTGATGTCTTGTAGCACCTGGTTATTACCATAGGCCTTACTGATATGCCTTAACTCCAGCATTTCTACCTCTCCCCCGATAACAGTATTAGGCGGTCAGCTACACGGCGCAGCAAGGCCCAGTTGTGGGCAACCATCAGGACAGTCGTTTGGCCCCGCATCTGAGACAAGAATTCCACCAGCGAGCGCAAGGTGATAAGGTCGATGGCCGACGAGGGCTCATCTAACACCAGTAGCCGAGGTTGCTTTACAGCACAAAAAAACAGAACAAAACGTTGTTTTTGCCCACCCGATAACATGCTGGGATATCGCCCTAATAGATCGGTAGATAATTTTAGTTGCTGCAACAGCCTTTCAATATGTACCGGATCGTAGGGCAAATCGTTACCCTTTAGCGTTAATAGCAAGTGTTGCTCCATGGTCAAGCGGGGGTTGAGGGCATTTTGTGAAAACTGCGGACAGTAGCTCACCCAGCGTCGTTTTCTCTCACCCAATGCGACTAAGTCCTGGCCTGCCAACTGAGCTTTGGCATAGTGGAAAGTCCCGGCAAAATTGATACCGAAGCGCGCTTCCAGCAAACTGGTTTTGCCACAACCGCTCTTACCGGCAATACCGACAAATTCATAGGGCTTTATATGTATATCGGGATAATCGATACTTAAGCCAGGATATTGAATACAGGCCTGCTCCAACACTAACATGCCTATTCCTCCTGCGTCACTAATAAGGCCAAGCAAATAACAAATCCGAGCACAACTAAAACGGGAGGCAGTAGGTACCAAAGAAAAACGTTATCGTAATATAGGTTGGAATAATCCATAGCCGATTTGATCAGTTTTCCCCAGGGCTTGGCCAGAGGGTCGCCTATTCCAAAGAATGAAAGGGTCGTTTCGTACATCACCGCCCGGTTACATTGGATAACAAAGAAGGAGCCCCAGATTGGTAAAACATCTGGCGCCAAGACCCGGGCCACATCCAAGAAGTTACCTTTTAGGCTGAGAGTGTAAATCACTCTATCCTTTTTCAGACAATCTAACAGCTTGGCCCGCACTATTTTGTAAACCCTAACCCATGAAAAGAGGACGATAGCTATAACCGTATTGCTAAGCGTAGGTGCCGCGAACACGGCTACAAACATAATAACCACCAATTCAGGGACCATCAAAAAGAGGTTAGCAATAAAATGCAAAGTATCGTCAATTAGACCGCCAAAATAGACGGAAATGAAGGCCAGCGCGGTGCCCAATGTGGTAGTGGCGAAGCCGGCGACCAAGGCTAGAGAAATAGTTATTCGGAAACCATTAATCAAAAGGGAAAATATGTCATGTCCCAATTCGTTGGTTCCTAAAAGATGGGCTCTGCCAGGGGGAGCCAACCGCCTGTGGCTAAAATCACTGGCCGCGTAGGGCATAATAGCGGGTGCAAATATGGCAATCACCAGATACAACGCCAGTATGGCTAGGCATACCTTCTTGTAGAGCGGAAGTTTGACAATTCTTGCGCGTAACTCGTTCACCCTTCGCCCTCCTTATCTAAAGCGTGTGTATCGGTGGAGGATGAATTCAAAGATAAAATTTATCCCTATGCCGTAAAGACAAGACATGAGTAAAATACCCTGCATAAGGGGGTAATCCCGATAGCTGGTTGCCTGTTTCAAAAGCGTTCCTAGACCGGGATAAGAGAAAACAGCCTCAACAAAAAGAGATCCGGCCACACACATGATTGCTTGGATACTTAATTTACCTAACATCTCTGGCAAGATGTTCTTGATAATGAATTCTCGCCTCACATCTCTATGGTCAATGCCTAGATATTTAGCAAAGGTTACATACTGCTCTTGTTTAATGCGTAGCGTACTGTTATAGGCAAAAATAGCCGTGGAAGGAATCTCAGCGATGATTAAGATGATTAACGGCAACAGAAGATGGGCCAAAACATCCAACGCATAACCGGGTGAGTGGGGAGTCATACCAGGGGTATAAGCGCCGCTGGCAGGAAAAACTCGCAGCTTATAACCCAATAGAATTTGGCCTAGGGCTGCTATCAGAACAGTCGGCACGGCTTGGATTGCCAGCAGGGGCGGCAGAAGGGAGGCGCCGCGGCCCTTTGGGGCTAATCCCATCCGCACCCCTAGGCCAATGGCAAGCATGGTACTAATGAGCAAGGCGGGAACAGATAAAATCATTGTCCATTTGAAGGCCCCCAAAATGCGCGTAATGACAGGGGTCTTATAGTAAAACGAATAGCCCAGATCGAACTTGGCCAGGTTCCTCAGATAAAGGAAGAATTGTTCCACTATGGGTAAATCGGGAGCATAGTAGGCTTCAAACTGCTTTAGCAAATTACTAGGCACATCTATCCCGTGGTCACCTGCTAGCAGGAAAAGCGGATTACCCGGTATCAGCCGCGGCAAGGCGAAGCTGACAAGGATTGCCACCAGCAGGTACAAGATATATCTAAGTATTAGACGCAAAACCGAGTTCCGCCTCATTAACCGCCCTCCTTAAACTAGAGAAAACAAAGGGAAGAGCATTTCACCCTTCCCTTTATCGCTCCCGTTGCTTAACTATCTACTTGCCCTGCCAGCGCCCACTAATTAGACACAGTTTGTTGTAAATAAAGGGAATACCGCTGCCGATACCATCGGGGGTAAAGTAGAAACCATCAAACACGGTATGGTTGTATACAGCCGCATTAACCGGGAAGTAAATGGCTAGAGTAGGCAACTCTTCCGCCACGATTTCTTGACACCTATCTAACAACGCCTGCCTAGCTTCCTTGTTCGGCTCCTGCAAAGAGGCATAGAACAGCTCATCGAACTCTATATTCTGCCATCTCTTACCTCCGGGGATGGACACCTTAATGGCGCCGGCCGTGTTGGTTGCTAAGCAAGCCATATACTTGGGGTCACCACCGAAAGTGCCGTGTCTATTGAAAGCAATTTCGAACTTGCCTTCGGAGATATTGCTCTTAACCGTGCTATCTTCTGCCACTTTAACAACACATTCAATGCCGATATCCTGCAAGTAAGAAACGATCATCTCACTAACCTTGGTATGCTTATCACCTACTAACAACTCGTAGGACAGCTTCTGCCCCTGATACTCAGCAATGCCATCGCCATCGGTATCGACGGCACCGACGGAAGCCATCAACTCTTTAGCTTTGTCCACGTCATAGTTGTACACCCGGATATCGGGGTTGTACCAAGGTGAATCGGGATGAACAAAGCCGGCGGTGCCTGGTATGGCCGAGCCATCCAGCGCTCGCTCCACAATTGCTTCCCGATCAATGGAGTAAGAAATGGCTTGCCGAATTTCCTTCACGGCTAGGGCCGGGTCGGCGAAATTGAAGAACAAGCGGCCTATCTGGATACTCTGGCCTTCAATAAAGGTCATTTTCTCATGATCCTTAAGCGATACAGCCTCTGGATAGCTCAGGCTGGCGGCATGAATTTCCCCTGCCAATAAGGCTTCCTTAGGATTGGAGTAGGAGGCCAAAATCAGCTTATCGACTTGCACTTCACCGTAGTAGTAGTCCGGGTTCTTGACAAAAACATATACGGCCGCATCCGGATCATAGCTTTCCAGCTTGAAGGGCCCGGTACCAATGAGAGCATCTTCTTCCGTATAGGTGGTGGGATCCTCCACATTCTCGAAGATGTGCTTGGGTAAGATGGGCAAGTTGCCGGCCACGTCAGTAATAAAAGGCACGTAGGGATTTTCCAGCTCTATTTCTACGGTTAAATCGTCTACCACCCGAACTTCTTTAACCATGCTTGTAGACGTCCATTGATAGGGATGTTCCTTAGTATAGTCGAAGGTGAATTTAACATCTTCAGCCGTAAAAGGTGTTCCGTCGTGGAATTTTACGCCGTCACGTAATTTGAAAGTGTAGACAAGGGAGTCATCGGAAAGGGAGTAGCTTTCGGCTAACAAGTTCACTTCACCCTGGTCATCTTTCCAAACCAGCGTGTCAAACATATAATGCATAACCACATAACCAGGGCCGTTACTGGCGGTGGTGTACATAGCCGGGAACCCCATGTTACCGGAGAAATCCATTTTCAGAACGCGTTCCTCTCCCGTATTGGGACCATTGTCGACACAGCCGACTAAGGTAAGCATCAAGCTCGCAACCAAAACCATTATGAGTGTCCGTGAAAAGAACCTATGTAATCGCATAATCTTCCTCCTCTTTTTCATTCAAGCCTAGCGGCTAAAAGGGGGACGCAGCCGACAAAATTGGCCAATAGTATACTGACGCATTTGCATCCGGCCGGCCCCCAACGATGCCAGTTTAATAAGCTCATGGCTACGCTCATTGAATGACAGGGTGCCGAGGGCGGTTAAGCCACTATCGCGATAGGCCTCCGGGTAGTAGGGTAAGGAAAAGCCGGAAAGCTGGATATCAATAGCCTTAGTACACATGGCTATAATCTGTTCCGTGGTATGATTAATCATAGTCGTTGCGGAAATGATCACCTTATCGCAGAGAGGCAGAAGTTCGGCCTGCTTGGATATGGGATATACTTGAGCATTTTCTACCGTCCCCTGCATCTCAATGGCTCGATCAAAGCAATATATCTGCTTCACTTTATCGCCTAACGACTGGAACACCGGTGGCATATAACCGATTAGTCCTAAGGTATCATCGGGTTGAATGTTGCTATAGAAATCTTCGGTGCTTCGCTGGTTGGGAGTATAATAGGGTGAAGCTGCATTTAAAGCAGCCACTCCTAAGCCCCGCTGCACGTCTTCAGCACCGGTTAAGGCCCATTGGGCTACCTCCCAGGCATCCATGCCAATCATCTGTAAGCCATATTGAAAGATCATGTCCCCAGAGGGGATGGCCTCGCGCATTAGATACACATAATGACATCTACCGTTGCTAAGTTGAACGCCTACAAAGGAAATACCTATTACACCATCAACAACTGTTAGCCCCTGTAAATGCGGATATGCCTCCTTCAACACCCTTTCCATCAATCGCACCTGTCTCGCCTCGCTTGTGAAAAATATATTAAGCCACCTTTAGCAGTCTATTACATTTATGATATTTAATCAATATATAACATATGCTTATAGATACATAACAAATAAAAAAGCCTCTTTGTAGGCCATTTGACTAACTTTACTATTTTAGGAGGGCACAATGATGAGAATTGTTCATTTACACACTATTGATCGGGAGGAGATCAGAGAGCAATTGGCGGTCATGCTACATCAGGCCTTCCCTAAGGAGGATGGATACCCCACCTTAGAAGAAGCCCGGGATGAGGTTCTGGAATCTTTGCGGGAGGAGAGGATCAATTTGATTGCCTTAGCTGGAAAGGATCAAGTCCTGGGCTGGATAGGTGCCATACCCACCTATCGGGGGCACGCCTATGAGTTGCATCCGCTGGTAGTAAGGGCTGATCAGCGCCGCCGAGGGATTGGCCGCAAGTTGGTGGCAGAATTGGAAGCACAGCTGCGGCAGCGGGGGGCTATCACCGTGTACCTGGGCTGCGATGACGTAGATAACCAAACCAATATCGGCGGAGTAGACGTATACCCGAACCCGCTGGAGCACGCCCTCCGGCTGGAAAGTATAAATAACCACCCTAGCGCCTTCTATAGAAAACTAGGCTACAAAGTGGTTGGCATTATCCCTGATGCCAACGGTTTCGGGAAACCAGATATCTTTATGGCTAAACGCTTATAAAACCTGAGCCAAGATGTTATTCGCACCTGACTAAGAGCGACACCCACGTGCCGCTCTTTTTAATTGAGCCGTTTTACAAACCACCCACCCGGAACTTGTTTTCCGGTGCCTGGGACTACAAATATGCCCGGGCAGAAAGCAAATCCGAGTCTAAGTTTCAGAGCATAGTTGGCCTCTTTATCTAACGAGGACCAGCTGCGCATTTGGCAACACCCCAACTCCCGGCTTAGCTCTAGAGCTGCCTACTGTAAGGCGGTACCTATTCCTTGTCGCCTATAGAAAAGGTCTGTACATAACTCTCCCACAATACCTCACTGCCAACACCTACTTCAGCAGGCGGCTGGGAAGGCACACAGAGAACCTGCTTCTCTAGCGAGATATGCCCTACAACTTGTTTTCCCACCATAGCACCTAAGAAAAATAGCTGCTTCTTAATTTCCTGCCCCTCACTCACGTGCCGAAGATCGCCCGTGCGCTCCAGATGAGCAACTAGTTCTGCCCGGTGGGGGCTGTCGAGGGCCATTCTAATAATATCCCACATAAGCTCTCACCCCTTTTTTCGCCTACCTGGATTATATCTCCTTAGTCAAGCAAAGGTAGAAGGGTACACCCCAAAGCATGCATAAACTGGCCGGTTGAAAAGAAAACCTTATAGTGACAGTACTAATGGAAGGAGGGAGAATTAAATGCACCTTATACCTTGGAATACCGTGCGTGACTTTGACCACATGCGCAGAGAGCTAAGCAACTGGCTGGATTGGCCCTCACGGGTACAGGGGGCCCTGCTATCGCCACGGGTGGATGTTTATCAGACCGAAAGTGACGTGATCGTTAAGGCGGAAATTCCAGGGGTAGCTAAAGAAGACCTGGAACTCTACATCGATGATAATTCCCTTCGCCTATCAGGGACGACAAAACGGGAACAGGAACTAAACGAAGAGAATGTCTACCGAACGGAACGCTACTATGGAAGTTTCTCAAGGACTATTCCCTTCCCCGTGGCAGTAAAGCCGGATGAAGCTACGGCCGAGTACAGGGATGGAATCCTTTCTGTCACCGTACCGAAAGTCAAGCCTTCCAAACCACCCGGCCGCCGGCTAGACATTAAATAGTTGGAAAGACGGTATTCGGCGAACGGCCGAATACCGTCTCTCCTTTACCAGCTAGATCTCGGGCCTACAAGCACATCTTATAAATATTCTCCACATCCTGCTGGTTAAGGGGTTTAAAGCCTTTGATGACGTCGCCTTTGCAGGCCTTTTCGGCCATGGCTTGGAAGTGGGTGTCATCGATGCCCAGCTCCGAGAGGGTGCTCTGCAGGCCTAGGGTGTTGAACAAGAAATCGGCCAGCATTTCGATACCCTTCTTGGCCGCCGCCATCGGCTCTAAATTGGCATCTACCCCAAATACGTTGCAGGCAAACTGCTGGAACTTGGCCACCGTCGTCTCGTCTAGCACATACTCCATCCACCGAGGGGTCAAGATAGCCAGGCCTAGGCCGTGGGTAATATCGTAGTAGGCGGAAAGCTGATGTTCCATAGGGTGACAGCTCCAAGCCTGTTGCTTGCCACCGCGGATAAAACCATTGATAGCCCAGGAGGAAGCCCACATCAGGTTGGCCCGCGCTTCGTAGTTGTCTGGCTTCTCCAGCGCGATAGGCGCGAACTTAATCACCGTTCTCAACAAGCCCTCCATCACCTGGTCCAGCATATACAGATCATGGTCCGGGCTGAAGTATACCTCTAAGATGTGGGAGATAATATCGGCCGCCCCACAGGCGGTTTGGTATTTACTGACTGTGAAGGTATTGGTCGGGTCCAAGAAAGATACTTTCGGCACCATCGTGGGATGGGCCACCCCGATCTTATCGTTGGTTTCTAAGTTACTGATAACCGAGTTGGCATTCATCTCCGAGCCGGTGGCAGCGAGGGTCAGTATGCTCACCACGGGGAGGCAGTTGGTAATAGGCGCCTTACGGGTGACCAAATCCCAGGCATCGCCGTCGTAGTAGGCCGCTGCCCCTATGCTCTTTGCCGCATCGATGGTGGAACCGCCACCAACGGCTAACACCACGTCAATCTGGTTTTCTCGACAGATCCTGGCTCCTTCATTAATCGAAGTCACCCGCGGGTTAGGTTCGATGCCGGAAAGCTCATAAAGCTCCAAGCCGGCCTTCTCGATTTCAGCAACTACTCGATCGTAAAGCCCTATCTTTTTTATGGAGCCGCCGCCATAAACCCGCAGCACCCGCTGACCAAAATTCTTGAGTTCTGGCCCCAGATTTTGCAACTGATCCTTACCAAAATAGACTTTTGTTGGCACATGATAGGTGAAATCGTTCATCTTTCCCATCCTTTCTAAGTGTTATTACGGCGAATTAGACGCCCACCTGTATGGATGGCCCAGGCCTTACCCGTTGCAGCAAACAGGAACCGCACCTCATTTTCAGCCATCTTATAGCGCCAGACTGCTCGGTCCGGGCCCACCGGCTGTAACTTGAATGTACCCAACAGGTTCGTTATAGATAGCTGGTCAGCAGCATCCAGTTCAATGCGGAATTTGGCACCCTCGCCCGAGTTATACTCCCCAACCACGCTGGCCTGCATGTCTTTAGACCAATTAAAGGGCCTGTAGTCCACATAGTGCTGTTCAATGGGCAATCCTAAGGCCAGGTTGATCAAGGCCAGCCATACTCGCGCCGCCGGCACTCCTGTGAGGTTACAAAGCACGACCGCAGCAATACCCTTCTCGGGTATGAAGCCCATATTAGAAGATACACCCTTCAAACTACCACTATGTTCTACCAAAGTAACCCCTCGGTAATCGGTCTTGACCATCAGCCCATAACCGTATTTTCGGCCCTGGTTGAACTCCAGGGTGCCTTGCTGCATCAGCTTAATTCCCTGCTCTGAGAGCAGACGCTGTCCGGCGTAGTCACCGCCGTTGGCATACATCTGTGCATATTTAATGAGGTCATCGGCGCAAGACTTTAACCAACCGGCAGCAGTAAAGGGCGGTGCCACCTGCCAATTGGATGAATGAACCAATTCATCTTTCTCGTTGCGGTAATAAAGCTCGGTCACGTTGTCGAACTGCTTTAGCTCCTCTACCGTGAACACGCTACGGCCCATCCCTAATGGCTTAAGGATGTGTTGCTGTACATATTCGGTATAGGGTTGGCCACTGACTCGCTCAATGATTTCCCCCAGTAAACCATAGCAGTCGTTGGAGTAGCTGAAGTAGGCCCCTGGCTGCCCTAGCATTTGGTAGTCGCCTGTGGCCATGTAGTCCAATAGGTCGGCCATGGTGTTCACCGGTGGATGTTCCTCGGCTTCTGCCTCTCCCGCCTGGCCCTCATCGGGCTGGGTGTTGCCTTTGATGCTGTAGTCTAAAGCGGGTAGCGGTGGGAAACCGGCCGTATGGGTAATGAGGTGATGAATGGTTATGGCGTCAGCCGGTTGATTTTGGGATAGCCTAAACTCCGGTAGGAAACGAACAACCGGATCATGGAGAGAAAGCAAGCCCTTCTCAGCCAACTGCATAATTGCTAGGGCAGTAAACGACTTGGTGACAGACGCTAGGCCAAAGATGGTCTGTCCGTCAACCGCTTCTCCTGTGGCTAGATCACGCACACCGAAGGCCTTCTGATAGGTCACCTTGCCCTTTTCAGCAAGGACAACCACTATGCCGGGCGCTTCGTAAGCCTGCATCATCTTTTCTACGTAGTTTTCAAAAGCGGCAATCTGCTTTGCACAATAGGTCAAAGTCTCTACACCTCCTCATATTACCCACATAATTCGCCGCCCCCAGATAATTCACTCCCAGCATTCACAGATAGACATTGATACCTACTTAGTCTGGCAGCTGCGTTGCTACGTTATCAAACCGAGCCCCAGTGACCCCGATCAGGGTAGGTGGCAAGCGGCAAAATCGGCAGCTGTCGGTACATACAGCAGATAATCCGGAAAGGATTTCCTAACTCAATGGAGAATAGCAGCAAAGTCGATTACATGGTAAAGGAGTAGATATTATTTATAAGAACCGCCTGGTCGCTATTCTCATCATGGCCGCCATAATCATTGGAACCTGGCTGGCCAATGGATTAATAGATAAACCAACGGAGGTAGTTGAAGAACCGGTGGACAAGCTTCCCCCCTCCCCACCACTAGACGAGGAGATAACCCCACCCGTGGACCCGATAGAACAAATCCCTATCCTCATGTACCACGTCATTGGCGACGGTTCGGGTTCCTTGCATGAACTTTATGTTAACCCTTCCGTCTTTGCTAGTCAGATGGAATACTTATATGCCAATGGGTATCATACGATAACACTAGAAGAGCTTTATAAACATTGGCAAGAGGGGGAGCCGCTACCACCTCGGCCCATCGTTATCACCTTTGACGACGGCTATAGGAGTGATTACGAAGAGGCCTTTCCCATCTTACAAACCTATGGTTTTAAGGCTGTTCACTTTCTTTATGTAAAGAAGCTACAACAGGGGCAGGGGCTCACCCGGGAGGAGATAGCCACATTAATGGCCGCCGGCCATGAAATCGGCAATCATACCTACAGCCACGTGGAGATTCATAGGCTAAGCCAAGAGAGGCTGGCTCAGGAAACCCAGACAGCCAAAGATGCTCTAGAGGAAATGCTGAATATACCCATTGTTTCCTTCTGCTATCCGGTGGGGCGTTATAGCACCGAAGCAGTGAACGCCGTAGACGCAGCAGGGCATAAGATTGCCGTAACCACCGAATACGGCTACGCCCGCCCCGAGCAGGGTCTGTTAACTTTACAACGCATACGCATAAACCGCAGTGATGGCTTGCAGGGTTTTATCCAAAAGCTGAAGCAGTATGAAGCGCTTACACCAGCCCCCTAAAGCAAACAGGCTTCCCTATCAAAGAACAGGGAAGCCTGAATTGGCTAACTTTTGCCTTGCATCTGTTTCTCAAAGAACTCGCACCGCTCTTCAAAACTTACCGGGCAATGGACTTGATGGATTAACCAGATATAACCGAAGGGGTCGGAGAAGATGGCGTTGCTCACTCCCATTTCCTCCACCCGCGTGATGGGCTGAATTTCTTGGCAGCCGGCGGCCAAGGCTTTGGCGTATGTTTCCTGTATATCGGGAACCAAGAAGTTGACCCAGAAGGATTTTACCTCCCCAGCCTTAGGGGCAACTAGGGAATAATCCGGGTTTTCGTCCAGCAGGTGGAAGCGCAGGCCGTAAATAGAAAAAATAGCCTCATTTAGACCCGACTCGTAATTGGTCACTTCCAGCCGTTCAACCTCAAAGATACTTTCATATAGGGCCAGAGCTTGCAAACTGTCTCTTACCACCATATTAATTTCCGCGCCTACCATTTTTGCACCTCCCCGTGTATCTCTAATCATTGTACCCCTTGGTGGCACCATAGCCAACGCTATACCGTTGAAAGAGGTGATACCAGTGGAAAAATGGCTAAAACCGTATCTGATCCGCCCAACCGTTTATAAAACCTTCTCCTATTTTTTGACCGCTTTAGCCTTTGCCCTATTTTGGCACCGCTTTGTTAACCGGGCCCACCTTTATGCCATTAGTCACGCCTTTACTATCATTGGTGTTTGCTTTTTCGCTATGGCTTGGTTCAATTACCTGCGCCTGGACGGTGTGCGCCTACCCCGCTGGAAATGGCCCGTACTCAGGAGAAAACCCCTACCCTTCGCCGATATGGCCGATTATATGGATGAAGAAGTGATTTCCTTTGAGGAACTGGCGGAGGAGGAGCGAAATCGGTGCTGTCTGGCGGCCAGTATATTTTGTGGTATTATCTTCTTCATTCTATCCGCCCTTTAGCCAGAGCATTATAGCTCTTAAGTACCCGGGCTTTAGCTGCAAGTAGAAACACTACCCGCGACAATAAGGGGCACCTCAAATGGCTGAGGTGCCCCTTTTGTTTTTAGTATTGCTTCTGATACTCTTCTATTTGCTTTTCCGTACCTAAGACGAAATGATCCGGCCCTACTTCAGCCCAAATTAGCTCCTCTCCCGGCCGCTCATATTCCTTCGGATCATAGACGATGAGCTGCTTGCTGCGTTCTCGCTGGGGATCGGGGTAGGGAACGGCCGACAGTAGCGCCTTCGTATATGGATGCAATGGATTACGGAATAGTTCTTCCGTTTCCGCCAGTTCTACTATGCGCCCGGCGCGAATGACCGCCGTCCGATCAGATATAAAGCGCACCACGGAAAGGTCATGGGAGATGAACAAATAGGTCAGATTCCGCTTGGCTTTCAGTTCGTTCAAAAGGTTTAGCACCTGGGCGCGAATGGACACATCCAACGCGGAAACCGGTTCGTCGGCCACAATGAACTCGGGCTCCATGATCAGAGCCCGCGCCACGCCGATGCGCTGTCGCTGCCCACCGGAGAACTCATGGGGAAAGCGGGAGGCGAATTCGGGCAGGAGGCCCACTTCCCGCAAGGCCTGCTGCACCTTGCGTTGCAGGTCCCTCGCATCTTCATACAGCCGATGGTTCAGAATACCCTCGGCCACGATGTAATCCACCTTGGCCCGCTCATTCAAGGAGGCCATCGGGTCCTGGAAGATCATTTGGCAACTGCGTATAACCTCCAGATCCAGCTCCTTGGGGATTTTGCCATCGATTCGTCGCCCCTTAAACAATATTTGACCCGAACTGATAGGGTTGATGCGCAACAGGGCACGGCCGATGGTGGTTTTACCCGAACCACTTTCTCCAACCAAAGCAAAGGTTTCACCCCGAAAAATTTCAAAGCTCACCTTATCGACGGCTACAAATTTCCTGCGGCCGGACCCGAAGGTAACTTGCAGGTCTTTAACCTGTATGAGCGGTTCCCGGAATGGGCTTTCGTGGGGCCGCCTAGTTCTTACTGTGGTGACTGCACTCTCTGTGGTAACTTGTTGCGCCAGCCGCCGCACCGAATCGGGCTTTTCGATTTTTGGTGCCCGCGGATCCAAGTACCAGGTCTTAGCTCTATGGGTAGGTGATATTTCAAAGAAGGGCGGCTCCTTAACAAAATCGATGGCTAACGCCCGTTTGTTGCGTGGCGCAAAGGCATCGCCTTGAATTTTGGTAAACAAGTTGGGCGGGGTGCCATCAATAGCCGGCAGCTTCTCCCCTTTAACACCTAGTTGGGGCAAGGCCCCCAGCAAAGCCCAGGTATAAGGATGCCAGGCATCATAAAAGATTTCTTCGGCGGTGCCGATCTCCACAATTTGCCCGGCATACATCACCGCCACCCGATCGGCCACATTGGCTACCACCCCTAAATCGTGGGTGATATAGATAATGGTCATCTTCAGCTCTTTTTGCAGATTACGGATCAGGTCTAGAATTTGCGCCTGGATGGTAACATCCAAGGCGGTGGTGGGCTCGTCGCAGATTAGAATCTCAGGCTGACAGGCCACCGCCATAGCAATTACCACCCGTTGCCGCATACCGCCAGAAAACTCATGGGGATATTGGCTATAGCGCTGGGCGGCATCGGGAATGCCCACCAAGTCCAATAGGCGAATAGCTTCTTCCCGCGCCGCTCTCCCGCGCAAACCCTGGTGAAGTTCAATCGCTTCCTGGATTTGTATTCCGATCCTTTTTAACGGGTTCAGAGAAGTTAAGGGATCTTGCATCACCATGGCAATCTTTTTGCCCCGGATTTCTAACCATTCCTTCTCTGTCTTCAGCTTAACCAGGTCTTTGCCAGCAAACATAATTGAACCATTGGTAATACGGCCGTTGTTATCCAGCATACCAACAAAACACTTGGCAAAGACACTTTTGCCACAGCCCGACTCGCCAACTATGGCCAAAGTTTCCTCAGGATAGACATCCAATGAAGCTCTGCGCACTGCCGTTAGCTTCTGACCCCGGAGGGTAAACTGGACCTCCACATCTCTGGCGGAAAGAATAGGTTGTCGCTTTTCCATTACTCCCCGCCCCCTATACACATTGTTCCTTGGATCGCAGGCATCAGCGAATGCATTACCTACCAAGTAGAAAGTAACCGTGATCAATGACACATTGACCGCAGGAAAGAACAACAAGTAGGGGTAGTCAAGGAAATAGTTGCGAGCGTTGCGCAACAGAATGCCCAGAGAAGGGGTCTCCACTCCCAGGCCCAGCCCCAGGTAGGACAAGGTGGTCTCGTAACCGATAGCCCCCGGGATGCTAAGCGCCAGACGCAAGATGATCACGCTGGTGAGGTAGGGCAAAATATT
>JAAYGE010000055.1 GCA_012727835.1 Bacillota bacterium | reverse complement strand
TGGCTAGATGGCAGTAGCGGGCATTGATATCCCGCCCCTTTTCCAGCATGAGTATTTTCAGATTCGAGTTGTTACAAAGCTCCCAAGCAGCAAAGATACCGGCGGGACCGGTACCTACAATTATGCAATCGTACTTAGCAGTGCTCACTTGATCACTCCTCTAGTTGGCTGGTTCTGGAGCCGGGTCACTAAAGAGACCAATATGACGCAGGTTGGTCAGTTTAACGGTACCGACAGGGCCGTTACGATGTTTACCGACGATCACTTCTACGATATTGCGATTGGGCGTATCCTGGTCATAATAGTCTTCGCGATAAAGGAATGCCACCACGTCAGCGGCCTGTTCAATTTCACCCGATTCCCGCAGGTCGGCCAATCCGGGGCGTTTGCCTTCCCTCTCCTCTGCCCGCCGCGACAGCTGGGACAGGGCGATTAACGGCACTTGCAGCTCCCGAGCCAATGCCTTAAGAGAACGGGTAATCTCAGCCACTTCCTGTTGTCGGCTCTCCGTCCGCCCGCCTCCCCGCATCAACTGTAAGTAGTCTACGATAATCAACTGAATATCATGTTCCAATTTGAGGCGTCGTGCTTTCGAGCGCATCTCCATAGCAGTTATGGCCGGGGTGTCATCAATAAAGATGGGGGCTTCGGCTAAAATGTCACTGGCTTCGCTAATTTTGGCCCAGTCGTTGGCATCCAGCCAACCGCTACGCACCTTCTGCCCGTCGACCCGGGCTTCGGTACAGAGCATACGCATGGCCAGCTGATCTTTTGCCATCTCCAGGCTGAAGATGGCCACGGCCTGTTGCTGCCTGATGGCCACATTCTGCGCTATATTGAGGGCAAAGGCGGTTTTACCCACACTAGGACGGGCAGCAACAATGATTAAATCGGAGGGCTGCAGTCCTGAAAGCAGCTCATCTAAAGCACGAAAACCGGTGGCTAAACCGGAAACGCTCCCCTTGTTCTTTACCAAATGGGCAATGCGCTCGTAAACCTCCGCAATTATTTCCGGCATACCTTGAAAGTCTCTCCGTATGCGACTTTGACTCAGTTGAAAAATAAGCCGTTCGGCTTCTTCTAATACCGAGTCGACTTCTTCCTGTTGATAACAGGCGGCGGAAATTTGTTGGGCCGCATTGATCAGGTCGCGCAAAATCGCTTTACTCTGTACAATTTGGGCATAATGCTCCACCACGGCGGAGGATGGCACCAAATTGGCCAGCAGGGTCAGGTATTGGACATCGCCCACCTGCTCTAAAACTCCCCGCTGGGCTAGGGCATCGCTGAGCGTAATTAGGTCGATGGGCTCAGCTTTGCTAAAAAGCTGTAGCATAGTTTCATAGATCAACCGATGGCTTTCTCGATAGAAATGGCTGGGTTTGAGAATACCGGCCACGATAGGCGCTGCCTCACTATCGATGAGCATGGCGCCCAACACCGACTGTTCCGCTTCTAAATTATGTGGGGGCAACTTAAGCTCTTCCATGCTGCCCTCCCCTCCTTCTGCTAAATAGGCTAGTCTTGGCTAACAACCTCCACTTTTAAGGAGACTACCGTATCATGATAGATGCGCACAGGAACGGTTGTCGCCCCTAAGGAGCGGATTGGCTCCTTCAGTTCAATTTTACGCCGATCTACTTTAACACCATGCTGTTTAGACAAGGCCTGTGCAATATCCTTGCTGGTGATAGAGCCAAAGAGACGTCCGCCCTCGCCGGCTCGGGCTGTCAGGCGCACGGTAGTCTGGCTCAGTTTTTCGCCCAACTGGGCCGCCTCCTGCTTTTCCCGCTCCCGCTGCCGGGCTTTAGCCGCTTTTTCTTGCTCTAAGGCCTTCAGCACCGCTGGGGTAACCTCTTTCGCTAAATTGCGTGGAAGCAAATAGTTTCTAACATAACCATCGCTGGCATTAACCACTTCTCCCTTTTTGCCTAACCCTTTCACATCTGCTAATAACAATACTCGCATTAATATCACCTCTTATGATTGAGTTTTGGCTCGTGCGTAATAGCGATAGTCGAAAAGTGCATCGAATCGGCCTACCAGGGCCAAAATGGGGCGCAACCAGGGGCTCAGGAACAGGTAAAGGGTAAAGAGTACGCCCATCATTCTACTGAAACGAAAATGCCGCATATAAAACTGGACAAGGGCATAACCGAAAAGGAAAAGCACAAAATTACCTATTCCCAGCACGTTATTAACCAACCAGGGATAAATGTTGGGCGCCAACTGATGCAAGCCATGGGCAACAAAAGTGACGATGGCCAGCCAGGCAGGGGCCCGCAACTCCCGCCAATTGGCTAAACTATAAGCCACCGCCGGCTCATAGCGGGCTAACAGCAACAGACCGACGGTAGTGCTTAAAGAAATGAAAACGAAGGCCATGATAGGCCAAGTTTGATTGAATATGGGCACGGCTTGTTCCTGAAAGGTCTGCAAGAACTCCAACTGTTCAGGGGGGTAAATATCCATAGCAGTCATATGCTCCAACAAAAGTTGGAAAGACTGGGTCATGGCTTCGTTAATTAAAGCCAACAGGTTGCGCTGAGTTATAAAAACGGCAACAAAGTTGCCCACAGCTAACCAAATTGCCCCGCCTAGCAGGCTCCGTCTATAGGCTATTCCCAGTCCCTGCTCTGAAGAACGCCAATTCAGTAGGCTATAACCGACAACAATCCCCAGGCTCACAATTACGAAGGATAAGGGATCAAGGATAATCCAGGTGAGGACTAAAGTGGCTAAAGCCATCAGCCGGGCCTGCAGCAGGCCCATTTGGTGGCGAACTACCAAAACTGGTAGGCCCGCCGCTAAGGATAAAAGCGGCAAGAAGCCGCTAACCGCCCCGATCAACAAACCGGCGGCATAGATAGTTAGAATTTTTAGCATCTGTACTGTTTCATTTGTCTTCATTGCCTTCTCCTGACTTCCAGGTGCTCAATAAGATTAGATAAGTCATTATACCATTGCTCCAGCTCATGGTTATCTAGCTGGGCCTGACGGGTGCGTTTTTGCACCTCTTGTTCTAAGCGGCTAAAACTGTAGCCCAACCGCCTCGCCATCAGATAACAGGATAGCATGGTATTGGCCAAGGCCTGTAAAACTAACTCATCTTTAGCGTTCTGTAAGGCACGGCAAACCAAGCCCGCATTGACCACTATTTCGGTTCGTAACCAATCTATAGCTTTAATATTGCGCCCTATATCAAAATCATTCTCTTTATACATTAGCGCCACCCCCAGACTAATGTTTTCGGGAAAAAGGGGTGAAATTCCTGCAGATTCAAGAAAAGGCTGCCCCCTCAGGGGACAGCCCTTGCTGTTTAAAGGCCAAATTATTCAACCGTGTATGGCAAGAGAGCGATGTTACGGGCGCGCTTGATGGCGCGGGTAAGCATGCGCTGATGACGGGCACAGTTGCCAGTAATGCGTCGCGGCAAAATTTTGCCCCGTTCGGTTAAGAAACGACTTAACTTGTTAAACTCTTTGTAATCTATTTCAGTAGCCTTATCCACGCAGAAGCTACAAACCTTTCTGCGGGCTCTACGACCTCTTCGCCGCACTTTCTTTCCCTCCTCTTAAAAGGATCGATCGGATTGCTAGAATGGTAGATCGTTATCCTCATCATCGTTGAAATTGATCTCTTGACCAAAATCTTCGAAGCTACTTGGCGATCTCAGGGGTGGATTGTTTGGACCATCCTTCGGCCACTCTAAGAAACGAACCTCGTCGGCTACCACTTCTGCTATACGCCTCTTTAGGCCATCATTCCCCTCAAAAGAACGAACTTCTAAGCGCCCCACCACGGCAGTCATTAAACCTTTACGTAGGTACTTATGGCAATGCTCTGCCAGCTGGCGCCAGCAGACCACGTCGATAAAATCTACGGGCCTTTCACCTCCGGCGGTGGTGTAATTGCGCTCCACCGCCAATGAAAAGCGCAGTCGAGCAATACCGGAAGTAGTGTAGCTAAGTTCTGGGTCTCGTGTTAAGCGGCCGATCAAGATGACCTTATTTAACAACTAAATCACCCCATAGAAAATTTTACTTATCATCGGTGCGTATGATCAGATAGCGAATTACGTCTTCGCTGATCTTAAAGTTACGCTCTAATTCAGCAGCCACTGCCGGTTCCGATTGGAAGTTGATTAAGGCATAGATGCCTTCGCGGTACTTCTTAACCTCATAGGCTAAACGCCGTTTACCCCAATCGCTAACCTTGTCAACAGTACCACCGTTGTTCTTAATAATGTCCACATAACGGTCGACTACTGCCTGTGCCTGTTCTTTATCGAACTCAGGTTTCATGATAAACATGGTTTCGTACTGTCGCATTTCTCATGCACCTCCTCCCACGGACTTAAGGCCCCATAAGTTAATATGGAGCGGGTTTTGGACTCGGATATTATAACATACTTGATTGTGAATAGGCAATTTAAGTTGTTTCGGATGTTTCTTCGGGAACGAGCGCTTGTTTGATGATGCGTTTAATACCTTTTTCTAGCCGGGTGCGAGGCAACATCACGCTACGACCGCAGGTGAGACACTTAATGCGAAAGTCTATACCGGTACGTAGTATCTCCCATTCATGTCCACCACAGGGGTGGGGTTTCTTTAGCATTACCACATCACCTACATAAAGTTTCATCGGCATTACTGTTCGCTCCCTTCTCTACGCAAGATGGTACGCGGATAAGGTGGCTCGATACCAGCTTTATCAAGGGCCATTTTTAAAGCCTTACGCATTTCCCGCTCCACCGACCAGTGTTTCATCGGTTGGGTGCGGGCCCAAATACGCCAAACCATTTCAGCGGGGCTCAGCCGAACGATACCTAGTATCTTGGGCCCTTCTACAATGGCATCTAGTTGCTTAGCCAATTCGGCATTAGTCTCTTCTAATAGGGCTTGTACACTCATAACATCGGCGGTATAGGGGACGGCTATTTCCACCATGGCTGTACGGTTGCCACGAGAATGGTTGGTCACGTTGCTGATTTTGCTATTGGGTAAGATATGCACTACCCCATTAAAATCCCGCAGCTTGGTAACCCGTAAGCCCATCTCTTCTACGAAACCGCTTAAGCCGGCGGTTTCTATGTAATCGCCCACTATAAACTGGTCTTCAAAGATGATAAAGAAACCGGTTACCACATCCTGCACTAAACTCTGGGCACCAAAACCGATGGCTATACCGACGATTCCGGCGCTAGCCAGTACCGATTCGGTCTTTACCCCCAAGGTGGATAGGATGGTGATGCCGGCAATGAAATATATCAAATAACGCAAACCGCTTTGGAGTAGGGTTTCTAAAGTTTTGGCCTTCTGAGGATCCATAGTTGTGCGCCGGCGCTCAGGGAAAAACAGCTTCTGTACAAAAGTTCTAGCCAGGCTGAGCACAAATTTAGTTAGCACTAACACCAAGAGGATTTTCCCCAGGGCGGGCAAAACGGACCATAACACCTCTTTAATTTCACCAAAGACGGGCTCCCAATCCATGCCTAGACTTCCTCCTCGTAAATACGCTCCCGCTTGTTCTCATCCCGCCAACGGACCCGATAGGTGGCTCGGTACCTTACCCCATTCTGATTTAATAGCTCCAGCGCCTGTTGGTGGACGGTGGTAGGTATAGCAATAGCTAAGCCACAGCTGGCACTAATCTCCCGGGGAACCGGTTGAATATCGGGGGCCAGGTTGGCTTCTAGCAGCAGGCTTTCGGCCGCCAGGGCATGATGGGTAGAATCAAATGTGATCAAGATGTGCATAAACAATCTCCCTTAAGTGACGATAAAATGCTCCAACATCCTCCGTACAAGAGTAAAAGTGAACGAGGGTGAAAGCATGGGCGTGGTTCGTTCACTGAGGAGTAGAAAAGGAACAGCTATGGCTGCCACTAAAAAGACCAGAATGGCGCTCTGCAAAGCCCCCACCAGAAAGCCGGGCCAGCTGACGGTAAATTTATCGTAAAAGGCCAACCGCAGGCTAAATCTAGCTATAAGGGTGACTACCAGCTTTACCAAAAGCATCACTGTAAGAAAGGAACAGACATTGGTTAGACTGCGCCAAAAGGCCTGCTCCACCACCCGGCCCCATTCCATAAAATCGCTGTTGGCAGCCAGTTGCCCCCAGGAGGTAACTATCCAGCCCTTAAAATTTTCCGGCCAGGGCAGTTGTTCCAACCAGATATAGGCCGCCTGCTGCCAGTTAACCGAATTGGTACTGGCCATGGCAGCCCATTGGGGTAACCAGTGACTGCTAATAGATAGGGGTTGTAAGAGGCGGGTCCAAAAGTCCACCAGGCTACTGCCATAGAGGCTGGCTAAAGCTAAGCCGATGGTGGTGCTGGCAAAGCCGATAAAATTGCGGGCCAGGCTACGCAAAGAACCTAGCCAACCGCCAAAAAGGATAAAAATTATTGCTAAAAGATCTATCTGGTTCATAAGCGGCACCTCCTGTGCCAGCTTATTCACCTCTTAGTACAAACATGCGACCATCGGTCAGTTGCACTAAAACTGTGCCAGTGCCGCTTACAGCCAGGTCGGCATCGATTTCGGCCGTATCCAACTCCCCTGGCGGATATTTCTGAGACCAGCGAACCTGGCCATCAACGCCAATACTATGGGCACCCACATTATTGGTAATAAACGCCCTTAAGGTATCGGTGCTACTGGCCACATGGGGCACAGTTCCCTTCACCTCATATTGCCACAGGGGTACCCCTTGATCAGAAAGGGTGGTAATTAGGGCCTGCTTTTGAAAGGAAAAAACCGATACTTTTTGACTGCTATAGGTCACCTGATCGCCCTGTCCTATAAAGTCCATATCCTGCACCACCCCTTGGGCCTGATGCTGCCAAAGGGGTTGTCCGGCCCCACTGTAACATACGATAGACTTGTCCACCGCTACCGCCAGACGATCGGCAAAGGGTTTAATGACCAGACCGATGGGAGGGCCATCGGGTAACTGGGCAGTCCAGATTAATTGTCCCGTATCGGCATAACTGAGCAGATGATTTTCCAAGCCGGCGGCGGTGAGCTTGTTGAGCATAATGAACATTTGGGTGCCATTTTGGTTAAGCTTGATGTCAAAGGGCACCGCATTGACGAAGGACGTGGTGAACAATTCAAATCCATCAGAACTATAGAAGGTGAGCTCCGTATCTAAGGATTCGGGGGGTGCATCAAATTTACGGTAGGCCGCCAACCACTGGCCGGTCTCGGCAATAGCCACCGCCAAAATTTCACCTTCCACCGTGGTGGTAAGGATGAGACCTTTTTCTTGTTCAATGACGAAAACTTGTCCCGTACCGCTATCGGCCAGTATCAATAACCGGCCGTTGATATCGACTAATGGTTTTTCGATGTGGTAGTCGCCCACCCACTGGACTTCTCACAAGGTGTCAAAACGGTTGATCGTCACCGTACCATTGGTTTGCCAAACCCGCCAAAATCCTTGGGCATCACCGGTTAGGGCTAATATCTCTCCCGCATTAACATAGGTTTTAGAGGCGACAATACTGGGTTCCCGTTTGCTAAAGGCTAAAGCCGGTTGACTAACAAACCCAAAAGGAAAAACAAAAACGAAGCCGGCAAGTAACAGTAAGATCAGCCCGACACCGGCGGCAACAAGCACCTTTTTGCTGCGCATTGGCCTAATTTCTGTTTCATCCCACATAATGGTCACCCCCATCACTTTATCCTAACTCACCACACTAAGGGCTGTCAAAAGCTAAATAGAAGCCGGCAGAAGCTGATTAGATAGAAGCCCAGACAGAGGTAACCGGTCAAGGGATAAAGGGTAGCTACCAACTGGCCAAAGCCCTGTTGCGCCAGATAGGCGGCGGCCACAATAGCAATCAGCAGGGCAATATCGGTCTGGCGAGGCCACAATTGCTGTAAGTATTTACTTAAACTGAGGGCATTGGCAAAGGCCGTTGTTATGAGGGCGATAAAGAGTATAAAACCGTAGGACCAGGGAAGCTGGGGTAGCAAATACTGGGCGATAGGCAACAGGGGGAGATCCGACTGGCCAATGATTGCCTCATATTTGTTGAGCAGGTGAATATTAGTGAGCAAAAGAAAGAGTAGCAGGCCGGCGGCTATCAGGGTACCGTTCCTGAAATTGCGAGTGTCGGTTTCGGCCATCAGAGCAGGAGTGGTAGTGAGCAAAATGGCACTGTTGGAACCTAAATAGAGCAGGGACGACCACAACCAACCCGACTGGTGGTTTACTAAAGCTAGGCTCTGTTCTGGAATATAAACAGAACGCAACAAAAAGAACAGAACCATAAAAACCAGTAGGGGTAGTAACATTTCGTTGGCCACCGTTAATCCCCTTACTTGTTGCCGCACCACCAAATAGACCACTAGGCCGGTGATCAAAGAG
>JAAYGE010000054.1 GCA_012727835.1 Bacillota bacterium | reverse complement strand
GCCCAGGGCGGTACCAATCTGTCCGGCGGACAGAAACAACGGCTCTCCATAGCCCGGGCTCTAGTAAGGCGCCCCCATATCTATTTATTCGATGATAGCTTCTCTGCCCTCGATTACAAAACCGATGCCAAGTTGCGCGCTGCTTTAAAGCAGGAAAAGGGGCAGGCCACAGTTGTCATTGTGGCCCAACGGGTGAGCACCGTGATGGATGCGGACCAGATTATTGTGCTGGATGAGGGGCGCATTGTGGGGAAGGGACGTCATCGGGAACTACTGACCAGCTGCCCTGTTTACCGCGAAATTGTGGCCTCGCAGCGTTCAGAGGAGGAAATGGCATGAGTCGACAGTCAGCCAACAGCCGCGGCCCCGCCCATGGCCCCAGAGGTCCGCGGGGGCGCATGGGGGGCCCTCATGGTTTGGGACGCCCCGTAGAAAAGGCGAAAGATTTTAAAGGTACTTTACGACGTCTACTACAGTATTTACGCCCCCACTACAAGCAAATGTTGATGGCGGCTGTTATGGCTATCCTGAGCACCGCTGCCGGTTTGGCCAGTCCCAAGATCATGGGTAAGGCTATCACTAAGATTTTTGCTGGTGCCATGGATAAGTTCAAAGGAGTGCCAGGAGCAGCCATCGATTTTACCTATGTGGGCCGCATACTCATAATTCTAATTGGGCTCTATCTACTAAACGCTTTGTTTACCTATCTACAGCAGATACTGATGGCTTCTGTCGCCCAAAAGACGGGCTACAATTTACGGCGCGAAGTCAGTGCCAAGTTGGGGAGGTTGCCCCTGAAATTTTTCGACTCCCACACCCACGGCGAAATTCTTAGCCGCGTGACTAACGATGTGGATAACGTCAGCAGCACCCTGCAGCAGAGTGTTATCCAAACGCTCACGGCGGTGGTTACCTTGGTGAGGGTGGTGGTCATGATGCTCAGCATCAGCTGGCAGTTAACCCTGTTTGTCCTGATCACGCTGCCCCTGTACGCTGTTATTACCGGGTTGGTGGCCTCCCGCTCACAGAAACACTTCGTGGCTCAACAACGCCTTTTAGGCGAACTCAACGGCCATGTGGAAGAGATGTATGGCGGCCATCGCATTATCAAGGCCTTCGGACGCGAGCAAGCCTCGGTGGCCAAATTTAAGGAAATCAACCAGCAGTTGGCCAACGCCGCCTGGCGGGCCCAGTTCATTTCCGGCATCATTATGCCTCTGATGAATATGGTCAACAATCTGGGTTATGTGCTGGTTTCCGTGATTGGCGGCATTTATGTCACTAAGCAAGCTCTGGAGTTGGGCGATGTGCAGGCCTTTATTCAATACGCCCGCCAGTTTACTCAGCCCATCATTCGTACGGCTAATATTGCCAACGTTCTCCAGTCCACGGTCGCCTCCGCCGAGCGAGTGTTTGAGCTGCTAGATGAAACGGAAGAAGTGCCTGACAAGGAACCGCCGGTGGTTATCCAGCGGCCACAGGGCCATGTTACCTTCCAGGATGTTACGTTTGGCTACAGCCCCGATAAGCCTCTCATTACCGATATGAACATCGATGTTGCAGCCGGCCAATCTATCGCTATCGTTGGTCCCACTGGGGCGGGGAAGACCACCCTGGTAAATCTGCTTTTGCGATTTTACGAGATCGACGGCGGCAAAATTACCATCGACGGCCACGACATTCGCGACCTGCGACGGGGGGATTTGCGCAGCCTCTTTGGCATGGTATTACAGGACACTTGGCTCTTTAACGGCACTATTCGCGACAACATTGCCTATGGGCGGCCTGGCGCCAGTGAGGAAGAGATTATACAGGCGGCCAAAGCAGCTCATGCGGACCACTTCATTCGCACCCTGCCCGAGGGTTACGACACCATAATCAACGAAGAGGCGTCGAACATTTCCCAGGGACAGAAACAATTGCTTACCATTGCCCGGGCAGTTTTGGCCGACCCGGCCATACTGATTCTCGACGAAGCCACCAGCGACGTGGACACCCGCACCGAGGTGCTAATCCAAGAGGCTATGGCTAAGCTGATGCAAGGCCGCACCAGCTTCGTTATCGCCCATCGGTTATCCACCATCCGCAACGCCGACCTGATTCTAGTCATGAATGAGGGCAGCGTTATCGAGCAGGGTACCCACGAACAGTTGCTGGCCCAAGGCGGTTTCTATGCCGACCTCTATTACAGCCAGTTCACCAGCAACGGTGTTGCATAGGCTATAGACAAAAACATCCCAAGATTAGGACATAGTTCCGCAATCTTGGGGCCCCTTGGCAATCTAGTCAATATGTTGGCTATACTCTTTTTGGTCTTCAGGGTAAAACCCGAGTTTAGCGTTATCATGATCAACCTGGTCGTGCTTCCCTTATCGGTGATGGCGATGCCTGTTCAATTTGCCGACCAGGATGGTAAATGCGACTGGGACAAACGGGCCATTGCTATGCCCGTCACTAAGCGGGACATAGTAGCCAGCCGCTATGCCGCGTGCTTAATCGTGACTCTACTTGAGTTCGTATTCGTCATAGGCATCAATATACTGATTGTAGTAGCCCGAGGAGGCGACTTGCGTCATAACTTCCTCTTGGCTGTCCTTGGCTTGGCCATCTCCGTTGTGTTGATAGGGGTATCGGCCCTCTCCAACTATTTGTCGGTCACCAGCGGCGCAGTTGTGCTCCTGATAACCATTCTTCTTTATATCCTCGGACTCCTTATTGGTAACAAGATAGAAATAGACTGGAACGCTATTTTCCGCCTACCTCCACATTGGTTCGTAGTTATGGCCTTAGCGGTAGCCTTGGCACTTTACTTCCTGACGTTCATCGTTTCTACGGCTATTTACGCTAGGAAGCATCGGTGAACAGGAGGAGGCAAAACTTAGAGCCACCCCCTGTTAACGCTATTTCCAAATAAATAATTGTTATTGTATCTTTTCAGGCCTACCAACATGTGGTACACTAATTATGATATTATTTTCACGAACGCAACATGAAAGGGGAAAGATGGATGCAAAAGACAATGAAAGGCTTCGCTATGCTAGGCATCGGCAAAGTGGGTTGGATTGAGAAAGAAGTACCCAAAGTCGGGCCAATGGATGCCTTAGTACGTCCGATTGCGGTGGCACCGTGCACTTCAGACGTACATACGGTTTGGGAAGGAGCCATCGGCGAGCGCACGGATATGATTCTTGGACACGAAGCAGTTGGCGAAGTAGTGGAAGTTGGTGAGCTGGTTCGCGACTTTAAACCTGGCGATCGAGTTATTGTGCCTGCTATTACGCCCGATTGGGGTGCACTGGAAGCTCAGCGCGGTTTCCCCATGCACTCTGGCGGCATGCTGGCCGGCTGGCAGTTTTCCAACTATAAGGATGGCGTTTTTGCCGAGTATTTCCTCGTAAATCACGCTGATGCGAACCTGGCATTACTGCCCGAGGGCATCGATCCGGCCCATGCGGCCATGGTTCCCGATATGGTAGTCACTGGTTTCCACGGCGTTGAACTGGCAGAAGTTGAATTTGGTGATTCGGTGGTCGTTGTCGGTATCGGCCCGGTGGGCCTGATGTCGGTGGCCGGTGCCAACATGAGGGGCGCAGCCCACATCTACGCCGTCGGCACTCGTCCCAACTGTGTGGCTGCCGCCAAGGCCTATGGCGCTACCGATATTATCAGCTATAAAGAAGGCGACATTGCCGACCAAATCTTAGAGAAGACAAATGGTAAGGGGGTAGACCGGGTTATTATCGCCGGCGGTAATAACGATACCTTTGCCCAAGCCATTCGTATGCTGAAGCCCGGCGGCACTATTGGTAACGTCAACTATCTAGGCGAAGGCGACTACATCAAGATCCCGCGGGTTGAGTGGGGCGTAGGTATGGGCCATAAACGCATCAATGGAGGCCTCACCCCTGGCGGCCGCCTCAAGATGGAGAAGATGGTGGCCCTACTGGAGACCGGGAAACTGGATACCAGCCTGCTGGTAACCCATACCTTCCATGGTTTCGACAAGATCGAAGAAGCTTTGATGCTGATGAAGGACAAGCCTGCCGACCTCATCAAACCGGTAGTGCTCATGGATTAGAAGCTAAAAAGGCGCTTCCAGTGTAGGGAGCGCCTTTTCTGCTTCTAAAGGGGCTTTTCCGCTACTATTGCATCTTTTCCCGTAAAGCGCGGCGTACCACGCTGGCCGGGATGTTAGGAGCTCGCCGGGTGCGGGCGCGCAGCCGATGCCGATGGGCCAGGTTGCGGGTGGTGCGAGCGTTGATGATGTGGTAATGCATGCCGGTGCCACGAATAGG
>JAAYGE010000053.1 GCA_012727835.1 Bacillota bacterium | reverse complement strand
TACATACCCCATGACAGTGTGCCCATCGGTCCCGATGAAACAGCCAATGTTTTGGTGCGTACCTATGGTGAACCTACGAAATTTGATTTTACACCAAAGCCCCACTGGGATTTGGCGACCGATCTGGATATCATTGATTGGGAGCGGGGCTCCAAGGTGACAGGGACCCGCTTCATCGCCTATAAGGGATTAGGAGCTCGACTGCAACGGGCAGTAATAAACTTTATGCTGGATGTGCATATACAGCAGCATGGTTATAAGGAAGTCTCGCCACCCTACATTGTGAATCGTGAAAGTATGACGGGTACCGGGCAGCTACCCAAATTTGAAGACGATGCCTACAAGCTGGCTGATACCGACTATTTCTTGAATCCGACGGCCGAAGTGCCGGTTACCAATTTACATAGGGATGAAATTTTAGATGCGGATCAGCTGCCCATATACTACGTGGCCTATTGTCCTTCCTTCCGGCGGGAAGCCGGTTCGGCAGGGCGAGATACACGGGGCGTTATCCGCATGCACCAGTTCCACAAAGTAGAGCTGGTGAAGATCACCCGTGCAGATAATAGCTATGAGGAAATGGAGAAGCTATTGGCTGATGCGGAACACATTTTACAACTGCTGGGCTTGCCCTACCGGGTGATGAAAATGTGCACCGGCGACTTGGGCTTTACGGCCAGCATGAAATACGACCCAGAGGTTTGGATGCCCAGCTATGATCGCTATGTGGAAATTTCTTCGGTCAGCAATTTTGAAGACTTCCAAGCACGCCGTATCAACATCCGTTATCGTCCGGCACCGAAGGCCCGCCCCGAATTTGTGCATACTATGAATGGCTCGGGCTTGGCCGTAGACCGTACGATAGCTGCCATCTTGGAGAACTACCAGACAGCAGAAGGAGATATCATTGTCCCAGAAGTTCTGCGGCCCTACATGGGCGTAGATCGCATCACCCGCGATGCCAAATGATGCAATTGACTAATAGTCTGGGTTTGTGCTAAACTTTACTTTGCATCAAAGTTGCGGAGAGATGGCCGAGTGGTTTAAGGCGCTGGTCTTGAAAACCAGTGATCCCGCAAGGGACCGGGGGTTCGAATCCCTCTCTCTCCGCCATCCAACGGTTGCAAGTTGGGCGGTAGCAATTGCCTATTGCATAGCACCCCCAAAGCATGTTACAATAGATAAGCGAAGTGGAGAGGTGGCCGAGTAGGTCGAAGGCGGCCGCCTGCTAAGCGGTTACACGACTAAACATCGTGTCGCGGGTTCGAATCCCGCCCTCTCCGCCATTTTTTATGCGCCCGTAGCTCAGCTGGATAGAGTAACGGACTACGAATCCGGTGGTCGCAGGTTCGAATCCTGCCGGGCGCGCCATTTTATATGCACCCGTAGCTCAGTGGATAGAGCAGCGGTTTCCTAAACCGCGTGTCGGGGGTTCGACTCCCTCCGGGTGTACCATTAGCAATCAAGTTAAGTGCGCTTTGGCGCACTATATATGTTTGTGAGAGACCATAAGGTTTAAATAAAGGGTTGTGGTTAGCGATGCAAGAACTCCATGAGAGTTTTATGCAGATAGCCCTCGCTGAAGCGCAGAAGGCTTACGAGCTAGGCGAAACCCCGGTGGGGGCAGTTATTGTGCGTGATGGTGCTATCATCGCTAAGGCCCATAACTTGCGCGAAACAGAGCGCGATGCCACTGCCCATGCTGAGTTACTGGCCATCCGCCAAGCTAATCAGGTTCTAGGCGGTTGGCGGCTTACCAGGTGTACTCTCTATGTGACCCTGGAGCCTTGCCCTATGTGTGCCGGCGCGATCGTACAAGCTCGCATACCCCATTTGGTATTTGGCGCTTACGATCCAAAGTCGGGGGCCTGTGGCAGTTTGATGGATTTGGTGCGTGATGAGAGACTGAATCACCAAGTGGAAGTGACTTCTGGTATATTAGCCGATGAAAGCAGTCGGCTGTTACGTCGCTTTTTTGCAGAATTTAGGGAGAGATGGCCGAGTGGTTGAAGGCGCCCGCCTCGAAAGCGGGTGAGCAGTAGCCCTGCTCCGTGAGTTCGAATCTCACTCTCTCCGCCAGTTAAGCTTATGAAAACGGATGCTAACTAAGTTAGCATCCGTTTTTTGCTTCCTTCTCATAAGGGGTTTCCTTATAATATTCGGGTTTTAAAAGGGTCCTTTTGATGCGTTCTTTAGCGTTATGCAGGGCTATATCTATATCAACACAATCGACTCTAAATAGCTGGATCAATGAATGGCCGGAAGAAGAGAAGGTTATATCGGCAATAGCTTCCCTTATTTTATCCTTGTTGATAATACCTAAGCGATTATACATCTGAATAGCTTCATATTCGTTTTCACAAGAAGTGTTGTGAATGTTGGACAAAAGTTCTCTGACCTTGGGGCTAATATCCTTATAAGGCAGCAAATACAGGTTGAGTAGGCGTCGGGTTTTTGATTCTAGGTGTCCGCCGTCAATTATGTAGTCAATTAATGTATTAAAAGCTTCCACTGGGCTCATGCCGTCCGGCACCCGTGTAAAAAACTCAGGTAGATTGGCATTGTCCCGATCAACAACATATTGGAAAAACTGCACCATCATATCTTCTTTACCATCAAAGTTATAGGTGATGGTATTAGTGTGGAGGTGGCATCTTTCGGAGATTTTTGCATAGGTGAGGCTCTCCCTACCTTCCTCCAGCAAGAGGTCTTCTATAGCTTGAAAGATAAGTTCTTTGCGCGATATTTCGTTTGTCAATTGAGCTCCCCCCCTAACCCATTTCTAAGTAATTTATAACATAATCTTAACAATAGCGTCAAACTAGACCAATCAGCAAGTGTGTCAAAGATAGATAACTAGATTAAATAATGCTAATCGAAATTATCGGATGGCTTACGAGATGGTTAATATGTTACATTTTTGTTACCAGACCATGGAGAGTTTTGCTAGTAACTAAAGATGGGCAAAACATCGCGGGTGATGTTTTATTATTGCCAATAAGAATTATAGGAGGATATGCATGAAAAGGTTTTGGGCACTTTTGTTAGTCTCGGTCTTAGTCATGGGCACCTTCATCGGTTGCTCGCCTTCCACCCCTGATCCCGGTTCTACCACCGGCGATAAGATTATGCGCTTAGGTGGAGCCTATGGCACCGATGGCCATATCGATGCTATGAAATCCACCTATCCTCGAGTTGCTACCCCCTACAGCTTTGTTTGTGAACCGCTAATGGGAATTCGGCCTTTCACCTACGACCTTTATCCCTTACTTGTAAAAGATTTTCCTACTGTTAGCGACGATGGCTTAACTTATACCTTCGAGTTGAAGGAAGGCATCCTCTTCCACGATGGCGTTGAATTGACCACTGAAGATGTGGAGTATACCTTCAATACCTTCTTTGATCCTGCCACCAACTGCCTCAATACTTGGAAGATCGACTTTATATTAGGCGCAAAGGAAATGATGGATGGCAAGGCTGATTCCTTGGCAGGCTTTAAGGTTATCGACAAATATAAGTTCTCCATCACTCTCGAGAGCCCTTATGCCGCCTTTGCCCATGCCTTGTCAAGTGATTACCTAGGAATTGTGCCTAAACATGCCCACCAGGAAGCCGGCGATCGTTGGGGGATTGATGTCCTAGTTGGTACCGGTCCCTACATCCTGGAGTCCTTTGATCCGGAAACTAAGATCGTCATGAAAGCTAACCCCGACTATAGTCATAATGTGTATAATGGGCGCACTCTCAAACCCAACGTGGATGGCTTTGAGTTTTATAACATGGATGAGAATACCCAGTATCTGGAGTTTGAAGCGGGCAATATTGACTATTGTGGTCTCGGACTCACTATGGCCCATCAATACTTAGAAAACCCGAATTTCAAGGATAAGGTAAAGATCCAGAACAGCCTCTCCCAGGTCTTCTTCGTAATGAATAACAGCATGGAGCCCTTCAATAACCCGAAGGTACGAGAAGCTGTGGCCTATGCCTTTGATAACGATAAGATATCCCAGGAGTTCTTTAAAGGTCTGTGGCCAGCAGTCAATACCATCCTGCCAGAAGGGGTGCCGGGTTACGATCCTAGCCTGCCAGGCTTCGAGTACAATCCGGAGAAAGCTAAAGCTTTATTGGCTGAAGCCGGCTATCCCGATGGCATTGAGTTTGAAATGAGCTGTGTAGGCACTGGCACCTTCTATCAGGTCTATCAAATCATGCAACAGGACTTTGCCGCCTGCAACATGACAGCTAAGATCGACCAGGTGGAAAGCGGTGTCTGGTTTGATAAGCGCAGCACCGGTAATGTTCAATCATTCTTAGGTGACTGGGGCCCCGGCTTCCCGAACGCTGACACCTTTATGTATGGCTTCTTCCATAGCTCTGCGGCAGATTTCCTCTCCACCGGTCATCGGAACCCCGAGT
>JAAYGE010000005.1 GCA_012727835.1 Bacillota bacterium | reverse complement strand
TAGGCGCGATACCCAAATGCTCGCAGGCCAGACGGGTGACCATGCGACCCCGGGGGGTGCGCTGCAACAAACCGATCTGCATTAAATAGGGTTCCAACAAATCTTCTATAGTATCGGGAGATTCGCTAATGGTGGCCGCCATGGTATCTAGCCCCACCGGCCCTCCATCGTAACGCTCAATGATGGTGGTCAATAACTGGCGGTCGGTGGCATCCAGCCCTAACTCATCAATTTCCAACAGCTGCAGAGCGGCTTTAGACACTTCTAGTGTAATTACACCATCGCCCTTTACCTCCGCATAATCGCGCACCCGGCGCAAAAGACGGTTGACCACCCGTGGGGTGCCCCGCGCTCGCCGGGCCAGTTCATAGGCTCCATCTTCGGCTAGGCTGATACCTAAAATGCGAGCCGAACGGAAAGCTATAGCTTGCAGATCCTCCTCTGAATAGAATTCGAGGCGGCTAATAACCCCGAAACGGTCCCGCAGAGGAGCCGAGAGAGCACCGGCCCGGGTGGTCGCCCCGATCAGAGTAAAGGGTGGCAAGTCGAGGCGAATGGAACGGGCGCTCGGGCCCTTACCGATGATAATGTCCAGAGCATAATCTTCCATGGCCGGGTAGAGCACCTCTTCCACACTCCTATTGAGGCGGTGGATTTCATCGATAAACAGGCAGTCATAAGGACTGAGATTGGTCAGCAATGCGGCCAGATCGCCGGGGCGCTCGATGGCCGGCCCAGAAGTAATGCGCAAATTTACTCCCAGCTCATTGGCGATAATATGGGACAAGGTGGTCTTACCTAGCCCTGGTGGACCATATAGTAGCACATGATCCAATGCCTCTCGCCGCTGCTTGGCCGCCTGAATAAAAATACCCAGGGTCTCCTTTACCTTGTCCTGCCCGATATACTCCCGCAAATAACGTGGCCTGAGGCTATTTTCCACTTCCGTATCTTCGAGCTGTAGTTCACCAGCAATTATACGCTCTTCCTGCATCCATACTCCCCCTATCTGCTACGTGACCCTAAGTATCTTAGCGCCTCGCGTAATAGGCCCGACTCACTCTTTGTTAGCTCGGGCTGTTGCTTAGCAGCGGCCCGCATAGCTCCTGCTGCTTCCTCGGGCCGATAGCCTAATGCGGTAAGGGCAGCCATCACCTGAGCTTGCGCGCTATCGTCCACCAGAGGAGCAGCCTCCCCTTCAGTGGATAAGGAGTCGGCCTGGGCTGCCAACTTATCCTTCAGTTCTAACACCAGGCGCTGGGCGGTTTTCTTGCCGATACCGGGGATTTTGGTTAACACCGATATTTCGTTCTGCAAGATGGCCCGACAAAACACTTGGCTGGGCATGGTATCGACGATGCTAACGGCCAGCTTCGGCCCCACTCCCGAAACGGTGAGTAGGGTTTCAAACAGGGTGAGGGTTTCTAGTTCAGTAAACCCATATAGAGATATATCATCTTCACGCACTTGCATATAGGTATGTAACAAAATTTCGCTATCCAGCTCTAAACCGGCCAACAGCCGCTGGGGTACGTAAACCCGATAACCAATATCATTTACTTCCAACACCACAAAATTGGTGCCCTTATTAACTAGCTTGCCACGTAAGTAAGCAAACATAGCCTTAATGCTCCCTCCCTATCCGCAGCAAATTATTGTACTGCATGCTATGAGCATGGCAAATAGCGATGGCCAGTGCATCAGCCACGTCATCGGGTTTGGGAGCACTAGCCAAATTGAGCAGGGCTTTCACCATATGCTGCACCTGCTGCTTCTCGGCCCGACCATAGCCAACAACGGCTTGTTTTACCTGAAGGGGAGTATACTCCACGACTGCTACCCCTTGTTGGGCCGCTGCCAACACCACTACCCCCCGGGCCTGTGCCACAGTAAAAGCGGTTGTGGTATTGCGGTTAAAAAACAGCTGCTCAATAGCTAACACATCGGGTTGATGCTCATCAATTAGAGCGCTAATTTCTTGGTATAAAAGTAATAGGCGTTCAGCCAACGGCGTACGGGCTGGTGTACGTATGCAACCATAGGCAATAGCCTGGCCACTGCCTTGGCGGCCCGGCTGTACAAACCCATAACCGGTGATGGCTATGCCCGGATCAACTCCCATAACAAGCACAACATCTCCTCCTTATGCTACTTGTCATCCCTTCGACACGCAAAGGGCAAACACCTGCTTGCCTAGGAGAAGTGGGACATGACGAAGAAAAGGGTACGTTTTGTTTCCGCGCCAAACAAAAGGAGGCATCCCCATCAAGGGCTGCCTCCTTTTGCTTAAGTATTTAGTTTAGCGATCGAGTCCTTCCAGTACTTGGGCCAGTTCATCTTCCGAGTGAACCACAATGCCTTCTCGCAGCTGCTGCTGCACTGCCGTTGGCAGGCGCGCCACCGACATATCCTCAAAGCGTTGCAGAAAAACGGCGGTGGCCCTATCCTTCCCCTGCCAGACAGCCACGCACCCATCCTGTTCGCCGATCCAGAAGTAACTCTGGCAATCGGGACAGGCGGCTGCCACTGTACCTTGTAGAAGTATCACGTCATCCAACCGCGGTTTTATTTGCATGGCTCGCACCGTTTGTTCCATATTGTGAGGGGCGACCATGAGCAGTTCCGGGGTCAAATCGGGCTCAGCCACTACAAGACTGTGACCGCAGTCGTATTCTAATTGATAGTTCACAAGGGCATTCCGGCCGAAAAGCCCAGCCCAATAACGTTGGTATTCAGGTTCGCGTATATGATCAGTGGCTGTATTGGCCAAAAAGGTTGTTAGCCAACCAGAAGCGATGAGGATATAAACGCCGGCTATAATGCCCACCAAAACTAGCCAACGACGCTTCATGTTGTATTCACCTCCTGGTTAATATAACCAGGAGTAGTATAACCACAAGCTGGTAATTGCATACATGAAAAGGTAGCAGCCGGACTTCGGCTGCTACCAGACTTCTCTTTAACCTCCGTAAGCCTGCCAGGTTAATTCTAGGGTCGTATCCTCGTCGGTGACCGTCGATTGATAGGCTACCCGAGTGTAGCGAAGGAACACGTTGGCGACGAGAACCATAGATTCGCCGGCCTCGAGCTCGTGATCCATCCCATCGTCTACCCAATCCACATAGTTAGGGCTAATCTGCAGCTTCACAGTGGCCGTATTAACACCGGTATTCTTTATAAACCAGGTATAGTTGGGGTGGAGACTAATGTCTTGGGCGGTAGAGCCGACGAAAGTGGCACCTGTATTGACCGTTTCAGAGGCCTCCCTATAGCTGGAGACGACTGCCACCTGTAACACACCGTTGGCGTCGGTGAGTAGAGCCACATTATTATCACCATCGTTACCGTAGACCAAAACGCTATCGGTGGTGTTATCCAAATCACGGATATCTAAATCGGTGGCATCTACGGTTAGGCTACCACCATTATCCTGGATGGCTAAGGCACCGGTTGCATCGGTAAGCAGAGGCTGATTGTCTACGCCGTCGCTACCATAGACCAGTACATTGTCAGTGGCATTATTCAAGTCGCGGATATCCAGATCGGTGGCGTCTACGGTCAGGCTACCGCCATCATTTTGAATAGCTACCGCGCCTGTGGCGTCTACCTTTATTGATTGATCCAGGCCGTTATCAAGACCATAGATTCGGACCCTCAGTTCCGAGGGGGCATCTTGAAATACTTTATAGTTGGGCATCCGTGCTCACCTCTTCACTTGATATCAATGCAGCTGGCTGCATTTGTATCAAGATATGACACTATACACAACAGTGTTACTAGCATATTGATTTTCATCTTCAACTGTCATATATATTTTGTGCAACATATACTGCTATAAAAGAGCTAACTAGGGAGGCGATTTGCTATGCCTACCATCTTTCTTCCAGCCCGTGGCAATACCTTCGTCTACCAGTTTCGCCCTTACCAAAATTATTCCCGCCACCAACACCTGTCGGTGGGGCGGGATTTTAACGGCTCTTTAGGATATACATTGATCAATTTTAGGCCCCAATCAGTTTTGCCTGCTAATGCTACCATTCTCAATGCCCAACTGCTGCTGAGGGTCCAGAATGTGAAGCAAACCGATACACAAGCCACATTTAAGGTATGTAGAATCATAAGTAATTGGAATTGGCGTTGGGTGACGTGGCGCACCTGTCCCGAGTATGACTCTAATCCCTTACAGGTTTTCCCCACTCCTAGCACCGGGCTGCTTAATTTAGACTTAACCAGCCTGGTACAAAAATGGCACTCGGGGGAATACGCCCCATTAGGGCTAATGATTTTAGGTGCATCAAACTTAGCTCGAGGGACCTTTTTCCAAATCCATTCCACTAATGCGCCCAACTCGGATTATTGGCCGCAACTGATGATTGAATATACCCTGCCGCAGACGGTTGTTGCTCCGCCCACCTTTGTCAATTCTCATGGGAATATAACTGTTCCAGCTAACGACACTAGAGATATGGTGATAGATGTCAGTGACACCCGTATTATGACTGCCATAGTTACTAATGAGGGCCCCAGTTCTGTAAGTGCCCACTTAGAAATATCTGCCGACGGAATCAACTACGTCAGTAGCAGTGCCCCCCGGCTGGTGCAGCCTGCGGATACAACCCGGCTAGTGGCCGATGTTTTTGCCCGCTATTTACGGGTAGTCATTACAAACACGACTGACACTGATACCAGAGTTATCATCTACTGTCAGGGTCAGATCGGCTAAGAAACGGGGCTGTGCGCAGAACTTCTTCTGCGCACAGCCCCGCTACCTATTTACGCTTCCTCATCGGGCAGGTCAGCGTTAGTGTATACGTTTTGCACATCGTCGTGGTCTTCTAAAGCTTCCAAGAGTTTCAGCACCTTTTCAGCCACCTCGCCCTCAACGGAAACGGTGGTTTGCGGAATCATAGAAACCTCGGCCGAGGCGATAGCTATGTCTTGTTCTGCAAAGAAGTTACGCACACTCTCCAACTGGGATGGGTCCGTTACAATTTCAAAGCTATCTTCTTCCACCTGTATATCTTCAGCCCCTGCCTCTAAGGCCAAAAGCATCATCTCATCTTCGGAGCGGGACTCCTGCTCCCGATCAATGACGATTAGTCCCTTTTTATCAAAGAGATAAGCTACACTACCGCTCTCGCCCAAATTACCGCCATGTTTGCTAAAAAGATGGCGAATATCGGCAGCCGTTCGATTGCGATTATCACTGAGCAGGTCAAGCATAACGGCCACACCCCCGGGCCCATAGCCTTCATAGGTGAACTCCTCGTAGTTATCGCCATCGCTGGCGCCCAACCCCCGTTGAATGGCGCGTTTAATATTTTCATTGGGGATATTATAGTTGCGTGCCTTATCTAAGGCCATGCGGAGCGCAAAATTACTTTCCGGATCAGCGCCACCATGTTTTACTGCTACAATTATTTCCCTTGCAACCTTGGCAAATATCTTGCCCTTTTGGGCATCGGCTTTTGCTTTGCGGTGTTTAATATTACTCCACTTGGAATGGCCAGCCATTCTTTTTCAAACCTCCCTATATCAAAACAAGTATATGGATTAATTAAAACAAAACGGGGGTATTGGTGGCAGGCGCCGCTTGTGCTCGCTCCGTTGTTGTAGACGGTCGGCAATCTCTTACACATTGGCGTCGGCCTTGCCCGTTAAGATATACTCATCCAATTGGTCGTAGGTAATTCCCATTTCTTCCTCATCGGTTTGGCCAGGCCAAAGACCGGCGGAAGGGGCCTTATCTATAATAACCTGTGGGACACCCAGGTAGGCTGCCAATTCTCGCACCTGGCTTTTAACCAGGCCGGCAATGGGCATTAGGTCAACTCCTGTATCGCCATGCTTGGTAAAGTAGCCGGTTACCCATTCGCTACGGTTGGTTCCTCCCAGTACTAACGCCCGGCGCTCAGCCGCATAGTAGTTGAGGGTCAGCATGCGCAGACGGGGTTTAAGATTGGCAACGGCTAAAGGGGGCGAATCGGCAGTGACAGATAAGACTTGACATAGGGCATCGAAGGGTTGATTAAGATCAACGGTAATCACCGGTAGCCCCAGCGTCTGGGCACACAGCTCGGCATGTTCGGCATCGGTGGGGTCACTATAACAGGGCATGATAATACCCAAGGCATCGTCACCGAAGGCGCGCACGGCTAGCCCGGCCACTACGGCCGAAACTAATCAACCCGAAAGACCAAAAACCACACCCCGGCTGCCAGCCCCATATACATAATCCTTTAGCCAACTGACCAGTTGCGCTGCTATCTGCGGCGTATTCATTGTTCTGCCTCCCTGCAGTTATACGTTGAAGCGAATATGCATAATATCCCCGTCTTGCACCACATACTCCTTACCTTCTAAAGTGGCCTTACCCGCCTCTTTTACTTTTACCTCGCTTCCCAACTCGGCTAGATCGGTAAACTTAATCACTTCGGCCCGGATAAACCCTCGCTCCAAATCGGAGTGGATTTCCCCGGCCGCCTTTTTGGCTGTTGTACCTTGGCGAATGGTCCAGGCTCTCACCTCATCGGCTCCTACAGTAAAGAAGGAGATCAGCCCTAGGGTTTCGTAAGCTACCCGCATCACCCGGTTAATGGCCGGCTCGGTAATGCCCAGCTCAGCAAAAAATAGCTCCCGATCCTCCTTATCCAGCTGGCTAATTTCCTCTTCAATCTGCACACAGAGCTCTATTACCGGCAAACCTTTAGCTTCTGCAGCCGCTAAAAGGGCTTCCCGCTGAGGATAATCCTTAGTAGCGAACTGTTCCTCATCCAAATTGACCACCACTAGCATGGGCTTGTCAGTTAAGAATGTATAATTCTGCAAAGCCGCCTGCTCCTCAGGCTCCAATTCCAAACTGGAAAAGGGCAGTTCCTGCTCCAAGTGGGCCATACATTTCTCTAAAACGGCCAACTCCTGCAGCTGCTCTGGCTTTACCTTTTTGCTTTCTTTAATACGGGTAATTCGCTTATCTACGAAATCCAGGTCGGCCATCAGGAGCTCAAAATTGATGGTTTCCATATCCCGCATGGGGTCAATACTCTCTTCCACGTGCAAAACGTCCGGGTTGTTAAAGGCTCGTACCACTTGGATCAGAGCATCTACCTGACGCACACCGTCCAGGAAAGCGTTGCCGACTCCCTGCCCTTGACTAGCCCCTCTAACCAACCCGGGGAGGTCAATGACTTCCATTTGGGCGTAGGTCGTTTTCTTAGGTTTGTATAAATCGGATAAGAAATCGATACGGGCATCGGGCACCTTGGCAATACCCACATTGGCATCGATGCGCCCCGAAAAAAACTGGGACTTCTGTACCTGGGCTCCCGTCAGCAGATTAAATAGGGTGGTTTTCCCCACTGTAGGGAGCCCCACAATACCACAAGATAACATCTACTAGAATACCGCCTTTCCTAGCTAGTCTGTCTCGAGCTGCACGGCCCTAGTAATTATGCCATAGATGTCATGCAGCAACCTCTCAACGCGCATACTGCGCTCTTGAAAGGCACGAATATCTGAATGTAGGAAAACTATTTCCGATAGCTTTTCTAACTGTTCCTTTTCCTCTGGACTAATATCCTCACCTTTCATTTCTTTCATTCTTAACTGCATACTCTTTTCTATAAAATTATCTAGCATGCTCTTAGCTTGCGGATCTGCATCTACCTTGGCCTTTGCTTCCCGCAAAGCAACAACATCGGGATGGTTTCTTAAGTTTCGAGCTAACGCATGGGCCTGATCGTAGACGTTCATAGTCAACTCCTCCCCTGCATCAAACTGAGATCATTTTATCATAACAATTCGCGCTAGCCGATGTAAAATCCTGCGGTCTATTAGACAGCAAAACAAAGGCCCTCCCCCACCGGGGGAAAGCCGTGCTAAGCTTATCTCATTCAGTGACTAGTGCCCGGCGATAAAGCCAACCGGCCACTGCCAGAGCCGCGATAGCCATAAAAAAGATGCCAGCCTCGGTCAGCCAGATGCCGATGAAGCGGCCTTGATAAAGGATGGCTAGAAAATTGACTGCTCCGTGCCAAAAGCCCGCCAGCAGAAAATAGGGCCAGGGCTGGGATCTATGCGAACCATAGGCAATAATGAAAGCTAGAGCTATATGCAGGCCGATGGCTGAGAAGCGTTCTATTACTGCCAGTGGCATCCAAATACCGCTTTTGCCAAAAGGCCAGGCTACTAAACGCCATGCTTCCCAAATGCCGAAACCTAAGCCGACGGCTAACCCCAAGGGTAACCAGCTCAACTTCCCCCAAGTAGCAAAGCGATTTATGCGAATGGCTAGCAACTTAAAGGCTTCCTGTACAAAACCGCTGATCAGCACTACAACTGCACCGGTAACCAGCATTGAAGCTCCCATGCTGGCCAATAAACTATTGGCATAAGTCTGCAGCAGAGTTTGTAAGGGTAAAGCAATCATGAAGGCTATAGCACCAGTGCCGATAGGTGTTAAATATAGGGCTTTGCCCCCCTGAAAAGCTCCCCGGAAAAAGATAAATAACCACAGGATTCCGAAGGCTAAAAATAACAAGGAATACACGCTTAAGTAGTAGACAGCTCTTCCTGACAAGCCACCACACCCTCCTTCTCTACCTTCTCTAAAATTGGTGCTATTTGGTGTTATTATCTAAGAAAACGCCTAATAGGTCAAGAAACCACCTTTCAAGGGAGATTTGCTGCAAGTAGCTCGGTTGCTCTCCTCTTAGCCCCCGCTTACGCCCCCACAAAGGTTCACCCTCCACTTGTCGCCCCCCACAATCGGGTGAGATAATGTTTGTAGGCCAAACTTTCCCTGCCGGGCCCGAGCAGACAATTTCTTGGCTGGCAGGGCCACACTAGGCGGCTCTGTGGCAGGGCAGGAATTTTCACCAGTGGCATCGAAATATAGATATAATGGCAAAACATTTGCCACAACAAAATAGGAGGGAGATTAATCTTGGACGACCCTGGAGGTAGTAGTACCTATCGATTGTTGTTGATCATGTTGTTGCTTAGCTTGTCGGCCCTTTTTTCCGGCTCAGAGACCGCTCTTTTTTCTTTAAGTCCGGTGCGTTTGCGCCAGTTGCAAGATAAAGGAGCTAAGAAGGCCGATCTAGTGCAGCGATTAGTCAATGACGGTCAACGAGTCCTATCCACCCTATTAGTAGGCAACACGGTGGTCAACATCTGGCTTACCAGTTTGGTTACTATCACCTTTCTGGAATTGCTTAGAGGCTATGGGACTCGAATTGCTAGTGCACTTGCTACCGTTGTGACGACAATTTTGTTACTTGTGTTCGGTGAAGTTACACCGAAAGCCATTGCCGCTTCTGCACCGGAATCGTTGGCTCTCTTTGCCAGTAGCCCCATATCCTTTGTGCATTGGTTACTGCGTCCCTTGGTTGGCATCCTGCACTTCTTTACTGATTGGCTCGGTAAGAGCGACCGGGCAGATGATGCCCCCGACGTAACCGAAGAAACCATCAAAACGGCGGTCAATATCAGTGAAGAAGCTGGTACACTCCAACAAGAGGATCGGGAGATGATTTACGGCATTTTCGCCAGTGACGATACACCCATTGGACGTATAATGGTGCCGCGGGAACAGATTGTGGCTATTCCTATCGATTTGCCGATGACAGAAGCTATCCAGATTGTCAATGAAAAAGGGTTTTCTCGCCTCCCGGTCTATCGGGACACCATAGACAATGTGGTGGGTCTAATTTATGTTGAAGACCTACTACCATTGCTCAGGGACCAGAAGAACCG
>JAAYGE010000052.1 GCA_012727835.1 Bacillota bacterium | reverse complement strand
GCGGTTGAGCCAGCAAATAGACCAACTGGGGCTCAGACTGCAATTCCCTCTTGGCGAAGGTATGCTCAATCAATAAACTCCAAGCCGGATCATCAGCACTGAACTCGAAACTAGACATCCCACGAGCCTTCAGAAAGGCGGCCAACTCCGCATCGATTAGCCGCTCCACGTCTCGTAAGAATTCCTGCCCTGGTTTCCCCAATAAAAAAAACCGCTCTGCCCCTGCACCCAAACCAGGGCTGCCTGAGGCGCTGTCGATTGATCTACAAAAACCCTGCCAGGACTATGGCCTCGAATCACCGAGTCCGACTCAGGGTAATAAATCTTGCCTCCGGTCAGAGGAACCGCTAGCTGAAATTGCGTCTTTGCTAATTCAAACGCTGTCTTTCTCCTTACCAATGCTTGTAGGGCAGTCCTCTGCCCCTTTTTGGCAAAATATCTACCCTAGATTATAGCCTTTTGTCTCCTGAACAGAAACGGGTTAGATCAAAGTGCTGAGGTATAGGCATTAGAAATCGTCTCGCAATCTACGATAGTACCTTCTGGGGTGGTCTCAATTAGTTCAACCCATATAGGCTGGTTCAAATACTAGCCCCCCGCCCCTGGGCGTAGCTGAAGAGCCTTTGTGCTTGTCTGCGAATTTTCCACTGTACTCTCGTGACAGCATGGCAAGTAGGAGAGAACCGACAGAAAGGACTAACAAAGAAACGACAGGCAGTTTATTCTTTCCCTTGGTTACCTAGACGGTAACTGAAAGCTGAACATCTTAGTATTAATCTTATCTGCAGGGAAAGTCGTCTCGGACAATGCCTTGCCACGGGCATCGTAAACAGTGAGCACAGCGTTACTATACTCGTAGGCTAGAGTGGCTTGCGGTTTACCGTTTTGCCAAACTATGGTGATACGTTTACTAGGAAGTTGGGCTCCGGTCTTCTTGTCTACCGAGTCAGTGCAATCGTAGTTTAGGAGCAAGCAATCCTCCCAGGCGGTAACATCATAGAGCTTGATGCCATTGATTTTCTCCTGCGGCAAGAGCCTATCGAAAATAGCACTCTTGTATTGTTCGTAGTAAGCATATTTGCCAGTTTGCAAATCCAGTGACGCCAGAGCCAGCCCATCGCGGAAATAATACTTGCCCTCAATAATACCATTGTTATAAGTGGGTAGAGAGTTGCCTACTAAGTCGGCTCCAGGGCGCACTTCATAGGTTTGGAAAGCAGTCTGCTCGCTAGCAAAATCATAGGTAAGGCAATGAAAATAATTCTCCCAATGCGAGTGGCTGTCATCTTCAGGCCACTGTTCAAGAAAGATTAGCGTTACCTGACCAGCTGTGTAATCGGCCAACACCAAGTTAAGAAAACTGCTTTCCGTCTCCTTCTTGCCTTCTGGAGGAGACAGCCGCGCCTCCAGGCCATCTTTGGTACATACAATAAGCCCCGCATATTGCCCCTCGCTATCGTATTCAACCTCAACTATGCAGCCTTTGCCATATATCCAGTGCTTTTCCGGATCGGGAAAAATCATCAAGTCGGGTTGCCGGACCTCAATACCGTCCTCTTCCCGTAAGAAGGATACAAGCGTCGTGCCATCCCAAAGCTTAGCGTCAGGCCCTAGGCCAATCTCCGGTATTAAGGGAGCTTTGTATAACGTTTCACCTTGCCATTGAACCGTACCATCGCTGCAGTTAATATGGCCTATCTGCACGTCCAATTGATTGTCAGCGGTGTTGTGATAAAAAAGGGTCGGTATGATGATATCTTCCTTCGGTGAACATCCAAAAAGACATAGAAGCAGACCGAAGGCAAAGGTAAGGGCCAAAACAATACCCCTCACTGACCGCTTAATCATTCACCGTTCCTCCTACCTGCATTTTTTTATAAAAAGAGGTAGACAGAAGCCCGCCTCTTCTTGATACTTTACCAGAGCGTATAAAACACCCATTTACCAGCATCTGAACTAGTGTATGGCAAGTCCTTCACATCATTGGTATGGCCACATCGTGTTCGTGTCACAGTATCGTTCTGGCTAATCATTACTATGTGTGAAGGCATGCGAATCACCGCACCCGCGACAGCAGTCTGGAAATCAGACTCCTTCCAATAGCCTTTGTTTAACATATAGGTTTCCATAGCCGACACAGATATCCAGGCAGATTTTCCAGGCGCCCATGTAGCATCTCTTGGCAGTCCACCTGCTTCTAGGCACTGAGACACAAAGTTGGCACAATCACTATGACAATACTTAGGATAGTTACTATTCCACTTTGTCTGGTCTCGATATACATTAAGGTTTGCACCACAGTCGTACTTGTAGACAGCAGTGAATGGAACATTGGATGTGTAGCGCCTAGCATAGTCTCGAGCAGCAATTCGGTCGTAGTTAGGGTACAGACTAGATGTTACTTAAGTGGAGTTCTGCTTAGCTGCAATAGATCTTACCGCCTCACGCCCCTCATTCCGAAGGGTTTCAGGTTCAGCAGGGAACATTTGCTCGACAGGTACGTGGCCGTCTGAGTTCTGGGCTAGTACAGTCACCTGGTCTGAATCAAACTGTCCTCTGTTCAGCTTACCACTAATACACAAAATGAAATTAGTGTTTTGCTTTTCACCCAGATAACTCTCCACTTCCTCAACCCAAAAGTTTACTTGTTGGGCTACGGTGGCCTTCTGGGATTCGTTAAAATCAGAGCGTTGCACGTGTTCCGCCCCAACATGCCCACTAGTGCTATCAGTAGGCACGTTAGCTTCTTCAAACATTCCTTGTATGAAGGGTAGCTCATGCGCATCTTTTGCTTTAAGAACACGAGTGAGGGAGACTAGCAAATCCGCTTGATACTGCTCACCTTCAACGGTTAGGTCGTAGAATTCTGCATGAGCATCGAGTATATGGTAGTAATATGAATACCCATCAGCGACCAATTCCAGCGCGTAAATCTTGATCTGTTCAGCTAATACCTCACTCGAAGCGGTGACAGCGCTAGTCGGTGCCACAGCTTGGGCCACGAAACAGACAACGGCGAGGAACATGGCTGCTAAACGACTGGTTGGTTTCATGTTTTTCTTCCCTTTCTTTTTACACTTGAGTACCTGAGCACACGTACACCAGTAGCTCGTCTTGTCACACATAGAAACTCCTGTTTCGATCACCCCCTCATCTATATATCAGTTGAGAGGTCCAATTTGTGACACCCATAACAAAGGAATTTTCCAAGACCTCACAGCAGGCAAAGCAAAATATGGGCGGCTCCTAGCACTAAACCAGTAGCCGCCTTTTGTTAACAACTATTCTCCCGCCCAGGTCCAACCGGCCAGCTGCCCGTAATCTCCTGAAGTTATAGGAGGAACTTGAAGGCCCTTAAGCGCTCCAGCAGCTCGCATCTTACCATCGGTAGTCTTCACAAACAGATGGGGCGTAACCCAAAAATCTTCCACTGAAGATGCAATTTCAACCCAGCCGTCGGTTGATGCCCCAGGCACCAACTCATCAACGGCAGCACCATAACCGTATAGGCTTCCGTCCTGTCTAAGCACTACAACTAAGTCGCCCGCATCGATAGTGGCAATCCCCATCTTTTGTACCTGATCAGCTATCAATATTGGTTCTGCACTGAGATCGTCGCCATTGCTGTAGATATCATCCAGGTTAAGACCCAGCTGATAAAGTCGACCATCATTCTTAAGAATCAGGGTACGTTGCGGGGCGGCAAAAACGCTTCACATCATCGGCCATCTTCTGCGGGGTGGAGTGTGCTATAGGTCGGTGATTGGAACCTTTGAAACTGATAATCCCCCACTCACCAAAACCCAACTCTCCCCAACCGTTAGCGCCGCAGGCAAAAAGCTGTCCATCCTTTGTCAGGTAATAGGAACGGTCGCCACCGGCAAACATATCTATCACGTCTTGAGCAATAGTCTCCAACCGAGCCAACTGGTCACTCCCCAGCTGACCGAAGGTATTGTCGCCAAATCCGAGTAGTTCGCCGTTGTCTCTTAATATAAGCACATGTTCCTCACCTGCGGCTATTTTACGTACACCGGTCAGAACCTTAGTCTTAGTTAAATATCTTCTGTGATTACCACGAGCCTTTTCTACAGCCTCGGGGAAAACCTTGAAGTCTTGGTCGTTACCCATCACCCACAATGTACCATCTTCCGCTAGATAGATGGTAGACCTGGGTAGAGCAATCGCCTGCTTAACTCCGTCAGCCAGCTTGACCGGCTTCTCCCCGCGGCTGACAATACCTAATTCTCCATTGCTACTCCAACCACTAGCCCACAGCTCGCTATTAGACGTAACAATCAGAGCACGGTCTCCATTGCCGCTTATTTCTGTCACAGTGGCTGGGTCCAGTTTTTTGGCCTTTAGTGCTTTACAACCAGTTAATACTAGGCTTAACACCAGTAGAATAGCAACGCCTAGCAGCATAATTTTGTTCTTACGTATAAAAATCACTTCCAATTTCTTTAGCTACCTACAATTACTGGGGGGGCCAAAAACACCCCTATCATCACCATCCCCTCACCCGTATATCCATTGGGAAACTCAATTTGTGACACCCTCATTCATTAATTCATGTTATTAAAGATATAAGCACCGCATCTCCATCATTTTCATTTGCTTAACCAATCAATCTATTCTATGATATTGTCAATAAGCATAAGTAAAAAACTGGTGGGGGAGGGTGATGGGCGCATGAAGAAGCTCACTGCGTCCGACATGGAATATATTGAAGGGCTATACCGTGAAATGTATACGCTTCTGTTCAGCTATGCCAAAAGGGTTTTGCAGAAAGAAGCGCTAGCTGAAGAAGCGGTACAAGAGACCTTTGTAACGGCCTGCCAGCGCCTAGATAGCATTAAATCGAGCCCTAACCCACAGGGTTGGATAATGAACACATTGAAATATATCACCCGACGAATTCAAGAAGCACGCAATTTGCATAGTCGCTACCTATTTCTAGATGAATCGGCACTAAATATCCCTGACCCTACGGCTCATTACAAGGACCCGGCCCTGCTCTACGACGGTCTGGTCAGCCAGGAAGACTATTATTTGCTGAGCCGCACAGGCATAGATGGTTGTTCTACGTTAGAGCTGGCCAAAGAACTGGGCATTAGTTTGGCAGCTTGTCGAAAACGAATCCAAAGGGCAAGAGAAAGGTTTAGAGCCCAATACGGCCGCGAGTATAAGAAAAAGGAAAAAGCTAGATTGGGTGTCACAAAAAAGACTCAATCGCGGATATACGATTAGGGGGTGATGATGCCATGCAATCTGAAAACCGGGATGCACTAAAAGAGCGTTTTGCTCACTTGGATTTAGCACAACTAGAGGAGTTACTCCGGCAGGATTGGTTAGCTGATAGCAATAACCTGACGGCTGAGCAGACTCTGGCGATTTTAGAGGTAATTGAGGAAAAGAAGTCTTCGGGGCTGAATGAAGACAGGGAAGCTGAAGTAGCGGCAGCCTGGCAGTCTTTTAAGCATCACTACCTGCCTCTGGTTGAAGCCGATGAGACTCTATACGGTGCCACTATCAGAAAAACGAAATCTACTAAACGTTGTTTTATACCACCTCGACTTTCCTGGGCCGCAGCTATAATAGTCGTGTTCATCCTGTCTACCTCGGTTTTTGCTTATCAAGTTTATGGTTATAACATCTTCGAGAATATTGCCCAGTGGACAGCCGAGATTTTCCGGCTGAAAGCTCCTGTGGAGCCCAACGACAATCTGAACGAGACTTTAGGGGAAGATTTGTTCCCAGACGCCTCAGACCCCCGGCTGCAACCAGTGTATGCGACAATGAAAGAGCTAGAGATACCGACTACTTTAGCACCAACCTGGATTCCGGAACGCTTCGATGGACATCCGATAGTTGAAACATCCACTACCCCATTTAAGGGGGTAATCTCTGCCTTCATCCACGAATCAGAAACACTCATGCTTAGCTTTGATTACATTACCAAGGCTGACACCATATATGAAAAGGACGACTCTCTGGTTACCTCGTTACGGATTAACGGCGTCACCTACTACTTCATGTCCAACAATGCGCAGAACCGAGTTGTCTGGTCAGTCGACCAATTCGAATGCTCGATAAATGGAACAGTGACCTATGAAGAACTAGAACAGATAGTGCTATCTATTTATGAAAGGAGATAGAAGATGAGAAAACCAAGGTATTACAGCATTTTACTAGTGGCATTGTTATTAAGCTTTGCTTTTTCATCGCATACAGCGGTAGCAGCGGAAATACCTTTGCGAGCTAGCGATTACTTTGATTCCATTCAGGCATCCTTAGAACCAACTGGCTACGGTCTCGTTCGCATCGATTTCCGAGTAACAGGCACCTCTTTAATGAAACAATTAGGTGCCACTGAAGTGCAGATCAAGGAAAAGACCGCGACATCATGGACTACCGTACGTACTTATCGCTACGAGAATTTCCCTGATCTCATGGGTTATAACGTGCTGCAGCACTCCGGGAGCATCGTCTTCCCTGGTATCGCAGGACGCACCTATGTGGCACACATTACTTTTTACGCCTCAAATGCTAGTGGCAGCGAAAATCAGCTAGTAATCACCTCTCCTGCTACTGCCTACTAGCACAGCAATAACAGATGCAAGAAAGGCCCACCCCGCAACCGAGTGGGCCTTCTATCATCTCGTAAGCAGGTTCTTGCTGCCTTATACAGTACTGTAGCTACGAGCAAGAATGGGGGATTGTTATGGGCAAAAACCAGGTTTCACGGCCGCTGAACCGTAGCAAACTGAGGCTAGCTCTGGGGAAGCGCTACTATACACTGAAGCGATACCTACTCTGGTACTCGGGCCGCTATCGTTTTGCCCGCCAGAGACAAATAGAGCCCCTCCCCTATCTGCATTTTGAGCATAAGACGCCTCTGCTACGGAAGCTGAAAGACGTCGATATGCAATACCAATACAACAAGATTATCAATTTGCGCCTAGCTACGGCCAAGCTAGATGGGCTTATCTTGCAGCCCGGTGAAACCCTGAGCTACTGGAAGACTATCGGCAAGCCGACGGCGAAAAAGGGATACGTTCCAGGTATGGTACTCTTTATGGGCACTTTCCGGTATGGTATTGGTGGCGGTCTCTGCCAGCTCTCCAACCTGATCTATTGGATGACACTACATACCCCTTTAACTGTGGTGGAGCGCTATCGCCATTCCTTTGATGTTTTCCCCGACTCCAATCGGGTGCTGCCCTTTGGCAGCGGGGCAACCTGCGTTTACCCCTACCGCGACCTGATGATCCGCAACGATACGGCAGATACTTTCCAGCTACAGGTACGCGTTGGCCCCGAGTTCTTGGAGGGGCGTTGGTTGGCCACCACTGAACCAGCCTACCGTTACCAAGTGGTGGAACGCAATCATATGATGCGCAGCGAACCCTGGGGCGGTTTCAGCCGCCATAACGAACTGTACCGCCAACGTTATTCTTTAGATGGAGAGTTCATTGACGAAACCTATATTACCGGAAACCACGCTCTCACGATGTATGTTCCCTTCCTGCAATCACGAACCGTTAGTAACACTTAAAGTAAGAGGCGGCTGCTGGACTAGAAACGGCAGGTTTGCCCAGCCTTGAGTGGAGGCGTTGAGCCACCAAATTTGGTGTCATCACTTCTTAATGCAGGACGGCCCCACAGGAAATAGAACAAAGTGATGGCTAACACAAAAACAACGATGAGTAATATAGGGCGCTGCCGAATCATAATTACCCTCACCCCCTCACCTGTATATCCCCTGAGACCCCCGCTTTGTGACCCTCTTCGCCACAAGTTTCTTATCCCCCTGCCCCGTAGCTCCAAAAATTACACCAGCCAAAAGCGAACATATGTGCTATAATCTATTCATACCCGAACGGTTGTTCGGTATAATATTGCATAATAGTCTTTTGAGAAGGTGTTTGACATGAGTACGCGCTACCGAGATCCGATTGAGCTTAAGCTCGCAGATCGGCGCCCGCAAGCCTTCGTTTGGCG
>JAAYGE010000051.1 GCA_012727835.1 Bacillota bacterium | reverse complement strand
GGGTGAAACAGATCAATGTCAACGGTGGTTAAAACCTTGCGTTGGTTGCTAGCTCAATGGTCCATCAACCTAGCTTCCGCCATGGCCTACCGCATTAGCTTTTTGACGCAGGTTGTTTTCATGTTGCTTAACGATATTTTTCTCCTCTTTTTCTGGTGGATCATACTGCAATTGGTGCCTGATATTGGTGGCTGGGGTATGGCCGATATTTGGCTTATGTATGGCCTGGCCGCCGGCGGCTTTAGCCTGGTAGCCATCTTTGCCGGGAATTTTAACCGCCTATCCACCCTCATTGCGGAAGGCCAGTTGGACTATTACTTGGCGCTACCTAAAAATGTGCTTTTGCATGTGCTGGTCAGCAATACCTCTTTTTCGGCGGTGGGGGACTTGATCTTCGGATTGGTGATGGGTGCCATGGGCTGCCGGGCCCATGGAGCTAGTTATCTGCTGTTCCTGTTCTTTATGTTCACCGCCGGTTCGCTACTCTGCGCCTTCTCTGTCATCACCAATAGCTTGGCCTTCTTCATCGGGCGCAGTGAGGCCATCAGCCAGCAGTTGACCCAGGCCATGACCAGTTTCAGTATGTACCCGGGAACAATTTTTCAAGGGGCGGCCCGTTTCATTGTTCTCTTTCTCCTGCCGGCCGGTTTTATGACCCATATTCCGGTGGAAACCCTTCGGCATTTTGATAGAGCCAACATCTGGATAGTATTGGCGGCCAATTTGGTCCTGTGGCTGCTGGCGATTCTGCTATTCTACGCGGGGTTACGACGCTATGAATCGGGCAATCAGGTCACCTTACGTGGGTAAACGGTGGGCCAGCATGTTTACATCTAAATGGGACAGCCCCCTCTACAACGATCCAACACTCACCGATTGCCTTAAAAAATAAAAGGAGCTGGCGCAAACTATCTGACGCCAGCTCCTTTTTTGAATCAGCCGGGAAGATTTGTGGCTCCTCGATAGATAATGCCGTGGGGCGTATCTAACGTTACCAGCTGCCCATCGGTCAGCAGACTTGTGGCCCCCGACACTCCTACGATGACGGGTAAACCTAAGTTCAAGGCCACAATGGCCCCATGGGAAGTGAGACCGCCCTCCTCTGTTATTAAGCCACCGGCCTGCTCCAAGACGGAGATATAATCTCGATCGGTGCTAATAGCCACCACTATGCCTCCGGGCACCATTTTCTCCTGGGCTTCTTTAGCCGTCTTGCCAATAACCACCCGCCCGGTGACCGCTTCTTTACCGATGCCGGTGCCCCGGGCTAATATATCACCCACCACATGCACCTTAATTAGGTTGGTGGTGCCGGGTACACCCACCGGCACTACCGCCGTCAGCACGACCAAATCGCCATTCTTGATCAAGCCCCGATCCAGCGAACTGGCTATGGCGGCCTTGATCATTTCATCGGTATTATCTACCCGGGGCCCCAACACCGGATAAACGCCCCAAGACAGGTTCAACCTTCTGGCCACGCGGGCATCGGTGGCAAAGGCGATGATCGGCATCTGGGGCCGGTAGCGGGAAACCATGCGGGCGGTGCTGCCCGATGTGGTAGGAGTAATAATGGCAGCCGCAGACAGATCTTCGGCGGCCTGTACGCTGGCATGGCTGATGGCATCGGTCACATTAACCTGTGGTTGCCGCAAAGCTAGGCTCCGGTCGAGGGCTTGTTCGGTATGCAAGGCAATGCGAGCCATCGTCTCTACCGCCGCCAACGGATAGCTACCGGTGGCTGTCTCGCCCGATAGCATTACCGCATCGGTGCCATCGAAGATAGCATTAGCCACATCGCTGGCTTCAGCCCGGGTGGGACGGGGCGATCGCATCATGGAATCCAACATTTGGGTGGCTGTGATTACCGGTTTGCCCGCCCGATTGCAGGCGGCAATCAGCTGCTTTTGAATGATGGGCACTTCCTCGGGAGGAATCTCTACTCCCAAATCGCCTCTAGCCACCATAAAGCCGTCGGCCACCTTCAGTATGGCGGCCAAATTGTCCACGCCCTCCCGATTTTCTATCTTAGCTATAATCGGTATGTCACAATCTAGTTCTTCCAAAAGGCGGCGCAGACTTAACACATCTGCCGGCTGCCGCACAAAGGACTGGGCGATAAAATCTACCCCCAGTTCCACCCCTAGCCTAATATCTTCTATATCTTCCTCCGATAGGGCCGGCAGGTTAAGGCTACGTCCGGGAATGTTCACCCCTTTACGGTCACGGACCACACCCCCCACCACCACTTGGCAATACAAGTCGGGCCCGTGTTTAGCCCT
>JAAYGE010000050.1 GCA_012727835.1 Bacillota bacterium | reverse complement strand
TGGCCAACACATAGCGGTCACCCACTGGAGCCCGTAGCAATTTAATACCGGCAGCCTTCATAGCTTGCTCCAACCCCAGATTGCTCATCACCGTAGCCACCAGCGTATTGTTGCGCAGGCGTCCTGCCCGTTGCATGGCTAATGCACAAATAGCCATGATGGCATCGCCATCCACAATCTTACCTTGATGATCGACGGCAATTAACCGATCCGCATCGCCGTCAAAGGCTAAACCCAAATCGGCCCCTATTTGTTGCACCCGGGTAGCTAAACCCTGGGGATGGGTTGAGCCACAGGCCACATTGATGTTCAGGCCATTGGGATTAGCATTCAGGACGTCCACCTGCACGCCTAAGCGCTCAAATAGTCGCTGAGCAATATGGGACACGGCCCCGTTGGCGCAATCTATCACTACCCTTAATCCGCTTAGCGGCACCTGCACCAATTTACACAGAAAATCAATGTAAAGCTCGGGCCAACTGGTAACCTGGTGTAAGCGGCCCACCTTGTCCCCCGCAGGACGGGGCAACTCTTCTGTATGCTCCAGGTAGTGCTCAATCTCTTCTTCCAACTCATCGGGAAGTTTGCAACCGTTATGGGCAAAAAACTTAATACCGTTATCGGCCGCCGGATTGTGAGATGCGGAGATCATAACACCGGCGGTCATGGCCTGATTTTTCGTTAACCAGGCAACAGCCGGGGTAGGCAAAACGCCCACCGTGTATACGTCGGCGCCAACCGACAGTATACCCGCCGTAAGGGCATTAGCTAATAAATCACCCGATAACCGTGTATCCTTGCCTACCAGTATATTAACAGGCTGCCCCGGTGCCAAATGCTGGGCCAAGACATAGGCGCCCGCCCTACCTAACTTTAAAGCCAACTCCGGTGTTAGCTCCGTATTAGCTACACCACGCACCCCATCGGTGCCGAATATTCTCGCCATAATCTTGGCAGCCTCCTTGTCATTCACCTATTGTTAGCTGGACTTCTACCTTATCAATGGAGCTACCAACGGCCCCTGTCGGCAAAATGAGTGGCACCGACAAAGTGGTATCGGCCGTTATATCTTCCAAACTAATCGATTGGGTAACTATCTGCTCCAACGCGGCTAAAACGTCGGTGGGAGCGTACACATAAACAGATTCAGGTTCTACCTGAATTCCTTGTAACTGATAACCCTCGGGAAGCTGATCCGTTAAATCGGCTACCACCGGCAGCAACTTCCCTGGCAATCTCACTATATCCACTTCTATTACCCCCGGTTCTACAAGCAAACCGGTTACTTCCTGTCCTCTAGAGTCGAGCAATTTTACCGGCAACTGTAACTTGCCACTCTCTCTAATAGATGCTTGGTTTATCATCACCTGGGCTTGCTGCACCCGCTCGAACTGGCTGCGCAAGCCGGTAACTCTAACGAAGTTAGGATCGGGTGTTGCCGTCAAGTAATAGGAGGGATCGCTGGGCTCCAGCCCCTCTAGCTTGATCTCAAAGTCGGCTGTGAGCTCCCGTTCTAACCGCACTTCTACCCGCCCCGGATTAGGCGTGGCGCTTAGCCCCTGCGGGTGTATGACCTTGACCGCATACTGGCCTACTCCCTCGTTGGCTCCGCTCAGCGAAACGTAGGCGAGCAGGTTTTCCTTCAGCACCTGGTTAACCACCGAATCGCTCCCCCGGAGCACCACACTAACGGTTGCCGGCAATTCGTTGATGAGAACTAAACCGGTCGGAATATCTCTCACTTCCAACGGCACTTCATCTATGGTCACACTTGTCTCCGGTCGCGCTGAAAAATCAGCCGTTTTTACGTAGGACCAGAGGACTATGGCCAGTAGGGCCGCCAATACATGCAAAGTAATGTTCTGCCTAAATAGCTTATTACCCCTTTTAATCATCTTTTTGCGCCCTCCAGTTCCAGAAGGAAGGTGCTTTAGCTATCAAAAGTTCTTCTAGCTTTTCCTGCAATGATTGACTATCGAAATGACGTTCTATCTCACCTTCGACGGCGACGGAGATAATGCCCGTCTCCTCGGAAACAACTATAGCGATAGCATCGGTTTCTTCCGTAATCCCGATGGCCGCCCGATGGCGCGTTCCTAATTCTCGGGCAATGGACGGGTTGGACGAAAGCGGCAGATAACAACCGGCTGCCAACAGTCGCCCACTGCGGATAATTACAGCCCCATCATGCAGTGGCGTATTAGGAATAAAAGTATTCGTCAACAGTTCTTTGCTAACTAGCGCGTCTATGAAGGTGCCCGTTTCTGCAAACTCATTTAAGCCGGTTTCCCGTTCAATGACAATTAGGGCTCCTATTTTGTTCTTACTTAGGATGCTGACGCTAGCCGCCAAAGCGAGGATCGGGCCCTGCCAGTCATCTTCCTCTTGCAAAAGAGGCAGCTTCTGACCGAAAAAACTGGCGCGTCCCAACTGCTCCAGCCCCCGGCGCAACTCGGGCCAAAAAACGATGGGGACCGCAATAAAGCCGGCGGCGATGGCCCGATTCAACAACCAGTTTAACGTCCATAGGCGCAGGCGGCCGCTGAGCACGGTGGCAGTTTAAAGCACTACTAAACCTTTGATCAACTGCACCGCTCTGGTAGCACGGATTAGCAGCAGCAGGCGGTAAATAACATAATAGACGATGATAATATCTAACACGTCTAACAGAGCAATCTGCTGCAGTGCCTGCCATACTCTTTCCAACATGGCCCCACCCCCTCCCTGGCTCCTCTTTACATATAATACGAAGAAAACCTACTTAGTACCGGTAGGTCCGGCCGACAATTTATTTGCGCAAGGCTTTCAGCAGCGCATTCCACCAACCCTTGTTTTCTGGGCGTTCTAACTGACGCTTGGTGGCATCGGCCTCCATAGCCGCTTCTTGTTGGTAAAGGGCCAGTAAGGCCTGAGCCACTTTCCCATATGTGGGTGGGGCTGCTTCCACTAGGGAACGGTCCACACCTTCCTGCACTATGCGGGCATGACGTCGCAACACATCGGGATGGGCCTCTACTACCTCGGCTAAACTGGCCCAGGCCCGGTCTGTAGCCCCCAGTTGCAGATGGGAGAGGGCCGCAATCAGCTTGATATCCGGCTGTTCACCCAGATCAGCAACCAGCTCTAGAGCTTCGTTATATTGACCCAGCAAGAAATGCATGGCCATAGCGTTGATACGCACCAATTCGGCCTTCGGTTCGATGGCTAAAGCTTTCCGCCAAGCCGCCAGAGATTCAGCCCAGCGCTCGGCCTGGGCATAGGTGGTACCTTGGGCTATAAAAATCGGCAAATAGTTGGGCTCCCGCTCTAAGGCCTTTTCCCAGTATTCATTGGCCTGGTCCAGAAGGCCATCGCGGGCATAGGCTAGCCCGATATTATAGTAGGGCTGAGCCGCCTTAGGATGGATACGAGCGGCTTCTTCCCACTCTTTGACCCCCGCCTCAATCAATCCCTTCTCCACATAGGCTTCACCCAAGGTAAGGCGGTTGTTCAAATCTTCTGGGTCAAACTCCACCGCCTTCCGCAACTGTTCGATGGCCGCATCGTAGTCGCCTTGACGTAAATGGGCTATACCCAAATTGAAGCGCACATCCCCGCTATCTTGGCCCATATTGATTACCCGCTTCCCATAATCGATAGCCATCGGGTAATCGCCCGTATCGATGGCAATGGCACATACGTTGAAGGCCGCCCGCGGGTCCTCGGGATTGGCGGTGGCTACTGCCAACCATTCGGCCTTGGCTTCTTCTAATTCCCCTTTGGCCAAATGTATTTCCGCACTGGCATTCAAAACCAAGGGGTTCCCCGGCAGCAGCTTCTTGGCCCGCCTTAATTCCATATGGGCCGCGTCCCACATACCTTTAAGCCCATAGACCTTACCAATAAAATAATGGGCCATACCGTTTAACTTATGCTTATTTAACTTGTCCAGCTCCAAAACCCGCTTCCAACTGCGGATGGCTTCGTCCAACTGGACTTTTTCTGCCCGGGCTATCCCCAACAGGTAATGGGTTAGCACACTCTTGGGGGCCAATTCGGCCGCCTTGGTTAAGTGCTCTAAGGCGCCGTCCACGTCTTGCTTCTGGAATAGAGCCACGCCTAAGTCATGATGGGCGGTAGCATTCTCGGGGTTTTCTGCGATAGCCTTCCGGCACAACTCGATGATTTTATCAATATCAACCGGTTTATTTTCAGTACTCATGTTTTCCGTACACTCCTTTTCTCTTTTCCTGCCCCAATAAAAAAGGCAAGACGTGGCTTGCTATCACCATGCTTGCCATAAACGTTTCCTTCTCACTGCAAAGCACAGTGAGCCATAGGACTAGCTAAGCCCATACATACAGTATTGGCTAACTGGTCTTCGTTATCCTGCAATTTTCCCCAAAAAGAGTAGGTCCTAGTCCTTTCCTTCTAATCATTGCCTACTAACAAATGCTTAATTCGTTCCCACAGTTCCGCCCAAGCTACCGCCAGCTTGGCTTGTGGCGAGGCATCGATGTTCTTGGTGCTTCCCGTATGCTTGCCACCGGGACCTAGCTCTATGGTAGCATCTATTGTCTTTATGTTGCCTTGCACCTCACCCTGGATTTCTAATATTCCTTTATAGATAACCAGGTCTCCCTGCACCACTTCGCCAGCCGGTACAATAAAGCGGTGTCCCTCCTGCACTATAGCTTGGCCATGGTCGGCTATCAGTTGCGGCCGAGATAGGGTCAGCCATACATATAGGGGCGACAGGATCAACACAAACAAAAGAGCAGCTGCCCAAACGGCCCGGGTACGGGCTAATAGAGGCAACCGTACCTGCTTCCTTGGTAGCTGTTGCATCAAGTTGGCAGTAAAATTGCTGGGAGCAGGCACGTCGGCCAGCTGGTCCAACAAAGAAACTACCTGCGCCAACGAACCTTCAACCTTTTGGCAAGGCCCGCAGGCATGCAAATGGTTTTCTAATTGCCGCTTAGCCGGCAAACTAAGGTCATCATCTAATGCTTGGTGTAACATCCGTCGGGCATCGCGACAATTCATTGACACTCCGCCTCCCACATGCTACGCTCCTCGCTCAGTTTCAAACGTAACGCCTCCCTGGCTCTAAACAAACGGGTTTTAACCGTGCTTACTGGAACCTGTAATATATCAGCTATTTCTTGGTAGCTTAAATCATGCCCATGCCTTAGCAGAATTACACTCCGATAGTTGGGAGGTAATTCGGCCACCTTTTGCGCCAAATAGGCAGCCAGCTCCGCCCTTTCATGTTGCTCCGCCGGGCCCGGCCCTTGCTCTACCAGCTCCAGGCGCAGCGATTCATCGTCAGCAATAGGGGCATCGAGAGCTACTGTTGGTCGTCGTCTGCGCAAAAAGTCAATTGCTAGGTTGGTGGCTATGCGGTAGAGCCACGGTTTAAAAGGCCGCCCCAACTTGAAATGGCGTAAATTGCTGTAGATACGCAAGAAGGTTTCCTGCGCCAGATCGAGGGCATCCTCCCGGTTACCAACCATACGATAGAGATAGGCATAAATCTTATCCCGATATTTGTCGACCAGCTCTGCGAAGGCCGAGTGATCTCCTTTTTTGGCTTTCTGCATTAACTTCTGGTCAACCAAATCCACCGATAAGCCCTCTCTTCTATAGTTTAGTACGCGGTGATGCAAATAAAGTTTCAGCTAAGACATCGTTCTTATTATACCTAGCAGAACTTGGCCTGCCAAGGAATAACAAACAACATAAATTTCGCCTGTTTTCTTGTTGCAGAAAGCTTAGTTGGTTGTTTTCTACTATAACGAAGGTCACGATAAGCCTGGTAGCGAATATGGAACACCAGAGGAGGTGGAAGCCAATGGACCGCAGCGACAGACGCATGTGCCAAGATACTAGCGGAAGCACAAGGCAGGGCACTTTACTTCGTGTTTGGTTGGCACTCTTTCTACTACTAGCACTGCTCCTTACGGCTTGCTCTCCCTCGGGGTCAACGGAGCCCACCGATTATCTCGTCTCTTCCGGTAAACATAGAATTTCCTATCTGACCGACGATCACCCGGATGTAAAGCAAGTCACCCACCTGGTTGCTCAGTTCTTAACTATCGATCAGACCCAAGATTATAAGACCCCCGACTATGCCCGACTCTGGGGATTAGTTGGCTGCCACAAAAACAGAGAGACCTGCTCTATTTCAAATACATGCTAGAACTAAGTGACACGGAAATCGCCCAACTACTGAATATCTCCCCTCCTAGCGTCAGGCAGTATCTAACGCGAGCCCGACGGGCTGCCAAAGCACTAATGAACAAAGGCGGTGAACAAAATGACCAATGAGAACACGGAGCTCAAAGAGAGGCTGTACGAAGAATACGAGCATGCCCTCTTTAAGCTGGTGGTGCACGCAGCAGCTGAAAAAGAGGGAGAGGGCTTGCTCGGTGAGCTTGATACCAGCCCACGGCCATCGCCGGCCGCATTGCAGCGTTTTGAGCAACAACTAAATGCGGCGCTGCGGCCAGCCAAGAAACCTTTCCTATGGACAGCGCCAAGGCGAGTGGCTGTCGCCATGTTGGCAGTAGTAATCATATTCCTCACCGCCATGACCACGGTGCAAGCTTTTAGAGTGCGCATAATGAGCCTTTGGGCCAACATCGGGCCCCAGTCGGCCACCTTTTGGCTGCGAGAAAAAGACAGTGATATTGAGAGTGATAACCTGGTCATTAACTGGACCAAAGCCTATGTGCCCACCTACATTCCAACAGGATACGAACCGCGCCACATCGAGATTAGCAGGCTGCGCAAAGAAATAACCTACATGCGCGGGGAGTCGCAGATCAAGTACATGGAACTGCTGGCTTCTAAGCATATCAGCGTCAGCACCGAAGATGCTTCTCGCATAGAAACGGTGGACATTAATGGCGCGAATGGTATGCTCATCGCCAGTAAAGAATTAGTAACCATCGTCTGGAGCGTAGATGAGCGGATGTTATTAGTTCAAGCCCAAACGGATACGGATACGGCG
>JAAYGE010000049.1 GCA_012727835.1 Bacillota bacterium | reverse complement strand
TTGGCGGCGTAGCTCAGTTGGCTAGAGCATGCGGTTCATACCCGCAGAGTCACTGGTTCGAGTCCAGTCGCCGCCACCAATTTAATTTGCGCCATTAGCTCAGTTGGTAGAGCAACTGACTCTTAATCAGTGGGTCCGGGGTTCGAGGCCCTGATGGCGCACCATTTCGATAACAAGCTTGCACTAAGGTGCAAGCTTTTTTGTTATGCTCAAGAGAACAATTTTAGAACAACTTATTTTGTCGTATCAGAAAAACTTATCGACAGTTTGTCCCTCCTCTCGGGTGGGGCTGTTAGTAATTTAACTAACAAGCTTGGGGATGCAGATTGGGTATACCCAACATGTTGCGGGTGGCTCTAGTGGGGGGCCCCAATGGGCGACAAAATATGTCGCATTTTTTTGCCGGGCAATCGCATCGTTTGACATACCTTATTTTTGCCTTCCCGTATAATGGGCGCAAAGGTAAAGAAAATGAGGTGTTCAACTGATGCTCAATAAGGCCAGAATTGACTCTCCCGCGTTTGGTCAGTATGAACCGGTTGTAAAAGCTTCCTGGCATCAACGCTTGCGTAGCAGTTGGAAAGCACTCTCCACTAATGATGAAGCTTTGCGTTTGTTATTGATGGCAATTTTACTCGGACGAGCAGTCGTCTTCGGGGATTTGGCTCCCTTTGGCTTGGCTTTATTTGTTGCTGTCCGTTGGATCTGGCCCGAGCAAAGCTGGCCAGCGGCCATCGGTCTAACGATAGGGGCTCTATTGCGTGCACCGGGTGCCGCAGTTAGTCTTCTTGGCTGCATGGGGATTTACCTCAGTTTAGAGCATTATCTATTGAGTCAGCGGTGGCGCAATCTATCGATGGGAATGGTTATGGCCAGCCTTACCTGTCTGCTGGTCAAGCTGCCGGTATTCCTATTACAGCCGCCATCGGTTTTTGACCTAACTAGTAGCCTCCTAGAGGCAGGGCTGGTCACCGTTTTGGCTTACGTCTTCGCCCAAGCGGGTAAATTACTTTGGCAGCCGGATAGGCTAGAGTTGCAGGCAGAGCAGACACTGGCTGTCAGTATAACTCTGGCCGCTACGCTGATCGGTTTAGAGGGTTGGTCCCTATTTGGGATCTCTTGCAAAACAATCGCTGCCGCCTACTTGGTAATGCTGGGTGCCTATCTGGGTGGCCCTACTTGGGGATGTGTAGCCGGCGTTACCATCGGTGTGGTACAGAATTTGGCCCATCCCGCCCTCTTAAGCCAAGTGGGGCTCTACGCTGGTGCCGGTCTGTTAGCCGGTTTGTTTAAGGAAATGAAAAAGATAGGCGTGGGGCTAAGTTTTACCTTGGGGGTGCTGGTACTGACCGTATATGGCAGTCAGCCGGGCGACCTGCAGCAATTAACCTATGGGGCTTTAATTGCCTTCGGCTTGCTCCTGATTACCGGTGGGCGCTGGCGAAACTGGCTGCGCCCTCAGTTGGCCCAGGCACAGTCGGGTGGGGTTACCGGCCAACAGCAATTACAGCGGGTCCAACAATTGGCCGTTGGGCGGCTGAATGATCTGGAGGCGGTTTTTACCCAGCTGGCCGAAACCTTTGGCGAAAAGGAAGTCGACGAAGGTTTCTTGGTAGAGAAGAATTTCAATGCCTTAATGGATCATATAGTCACCGATGTGTGCGAGAATTGCCCTCAGTTTAACGACTGTTGGCAGAAAAATTTCTACAAAAGTTATCATACCTTACTAAATATGTTGGCCTTGGCCGATGCCCAAGGCGAACTTTCCACCCGTGGTATGCCCGAGGCACTAGAAAGTCGCTGTTGCCGCCCCGTGGAGCTGGTTACTTGCGCCAATTATTTGGTCAAGGTTTATAAACTAAATCTCTATTATCAAAAGAAGTTACGAGAGAGCCGTTCTTTAGTCGCCAATCAGCTGCGCGGTGTAGCCAACATCATCCACAGTTTGACCCGCGACATACGGACGGAAAATGATTATGAGCACGATTTAGCTGCGGAAATCAAGGAGCAGATTGCGGCCCTTAAACTCGCGGTGCAACAGGTGGAAGTCTATCGCCGTCGGGATCGGGTAGACGTGATTATCAATAAAACAGCCTGCAAACCCGATGAAAGTCTATGTGTGGAGCAATTGATTCCGCTGGTCAGCTGTTTAGTCGGTCGCCCAATGGTGCGTATGCACTCTAAGTGCCCTGGGCGCAGCGGTAAAGGCAAGTGCACCCTCTGTTTATCCACCAGCCAGCCGCTGCAGGTGGAATCGAGTATTGCCCAGGTTTGCCGTACCGGGGCTGGTGTTTCCGGAGATACAGCCAGTATTAAGGAATTGCCCAACGGTAAGTTGGCCGTATTGCTCAGTGACGGCATGGGTAACGGGCCGGAAGCCAACCGCGAGAGCCGGGCTACCGTGGCGGTGTTAGAACGATTGCTCCGTTCAGGTTTTGATAAAAAGACGGCAGTGCAAACCATCAACTCGGTGTTGATGCTGCGATCTTCCCAGGAAACCTTTGCTACCGTCGATATGGCCATTATCGATTTATATACAGGTATTACGGAGTTAACAAAAATAGGGGCAACCGCTACTTTTCTAAAACGAGGGGATAGGGTAGAATGTATACAATCCAATTCTCTCCCGGCGGGTATCTTACATAGTATTGATATTGAAAGCCGTCGTATCAGTCTACAGCCGGGTGATGTATTGGTGATGCTGACCGATGGGCTGTTGGACTCCCAGAAGGATATTGCTGACAAAGAAGGATGGTTTGCGCGGATTTTGCGGCAAAGCCCGCAGGAAAAACCGGCCGACTTGGTGAAGTACATCATGGATCGGGCAACTATGAATACGCGCAACCAGGTAATAGATGATATGACGGTGATAGCCATTCGCGTAGCTAAAGGAGCGCAAGACGTCCCTTTGGTTAGTTAGTTGGCCCTATTGGGCAACCATCTCTCCTCTCCATCGGCCACACTCTTGGTGGGTGTGGTCTTTTTTTCTACTAAGACGTTACTTTTGGGTAAAATGTTATAGAGGAATAGGATGAATTTTGCCTAAGGGTAGTAAGGCTGGGAGTCTGGCGGGGGAGGAGACCCATGTTAGAAAGAGTTGACAGCTTTATTAGAGAACAGAAATTGCTGGCCCCAGGCGACCGTTTAGTGGTGGCCGTTTCGGGAGGCCCCGATTCGGTGTGCCTACTCCATATCATGCATCGTTTGAGCACCCGCTGGGATTTTTCCCTGATTGTGGCCCACCTGGAGCACGGATTGCGCGGCGTGGCCTCCGTAGGCGATGCCCTGTATGTGCAACGCTTAGCATCCCGGTTGGGTTGGCCGCTGGTGCTGGAGCGGCGGGATATAGGAGGCATTATCCGACGGCAGGGAGGCTCGGTGCAAGATGTGTGCCGGCAAGAACGTTTAGCCTTTTTAGAGCAAACGGCCCGAGTCTGGGGGGCACAGGCTATCCTTTTGGCCCATCATGCGGGCGATCAGGCCGAAACCCTATTGTTGCACCTGCTGCGGGGCGCCGGTACCAGCGGGCTGGCAGCCATGGCAGCCCGGGATATAGCCTTTGGCGATACGGCCTTTGTGCGGCCTTTACTTAGAGAAAGTAAGGCAGCTATCTTGGCCTATCTGCGGGAGCAGGGAATCGGCTATCGGGTGGATGTCAGTAACGCGACCACCGATTATACCCGCAACCAGGTAAGGTTAGAAATAATGCCCCGCTTGGCCAGCATCAATCCGGAAGTGGAACTGGCACTGGTGCGTACGGCCGAGTTATTGCAAGGGGAGGATCGCTATCTGGAGCAGGTGGCTCAAGGGGCCCTGCAACAGTGTAAACAGGGGCACCACCCCTTTTCTTTAAGTACCTCCCGCCTAGCCGACTTTCCGTTGGCCATTCAGCGTCGGGTCTTGCGGTTAGTTTGGCAAGAGCTCAGTGGGGGGCCTCAGGATTTAATGTTTACTCACGTGGAGAACGCTTTAACCCTGCTGGGGCGCCAGGTGGGGAGTGTTACCAGCTGGCCTGCCAACTGGCAGGTTAGGCGTAGCTACGATACACTGGTCTGGGAAAAGGGGGACCCACCGGTAAACCGCGGGGTTTTTGAGTTACCCCTTCCAGGGCGGGTGGGGTTGGCAGACGGACAAATAACGGCTAGTCTATTATCGATCAGCGAGTTTTCCGGTTACGAAAATAACCCGAATGTGGCCTATTGCGATCTGGAGTCATTAGCCACCACCCAGCTACAGGTGCGCTATTGGCGGCCGGGCGACTTCTTTTATCCCTTGGGGCTTAAGGGCAGTAAGAAACTACAAGATTACTTCACCGATATAAAACTGGATCGGCGGGAGCGGCAGCTGGTTCCTCTGGTAGTGCGGGGAGAGGATATTGTTTGGATTGCTGGCCACCGCTTGGATCATCGCTGGCGAATTACCGAAGGGACTAAGCGGTTATTGCGCTTGGAATATCAGAAAACAGTAGCAGAGGAGAGATAGCCATGCATAATGATTTGGAGAGAGTATTAATTTCACGGGAAGAAATA